>JAYWIB010000641.1:0-1963 GCA_043789265.1 Chitinophagaceae bacterium | reverse complement strand
ATATTTCTTTGTTTTATGATGGATTAAATATCAGGGGAGCAGGTTTAAGCTGGGGTATCTGTGCTTCCAACCTGGGGTCAAAAATTGGGTATGTTGACAATGCAGATGCAAAAGAATTCATCCCGGCAAACTTAGGAGCCGGTATTGCTTATACCAGTGTTATTGATGAAGATAATAAAATAACTTTTGCACTGGATGCCAATAAATTGTTAGTGCCGGAACTTGAATATACTGGGGATGCCAATCAGGATTTAATCAATCTTTCCAAATACAGGCAATATAATGTAGCAGAAAGCTGGTTAGCAAAAAATCATAGTTATAATGCTTCTGTAGGTGCGGAGTATGGATTTAAAAATTTATTTTACCTGAGAGGCGGCTATTTTTATGAAGATAAAACTCAGGGAGACAGGAAGTATGTAACGGCGGGTATTGGTATAAAATATTCAGTTATTACTTTAAATTTTTCTTACCTAATTCCATCTGGTGAGGCCACTACCAGAAATCCATTGTCTAATACACTCCGGTTTGGTTTACTGTTTACAAAAAATTAGATATTGCTCCAAATTAAGATTCACCATTAACATAAATTTTTGTACATGCTTACTTCATTCAGACATTATTTTACCAAAATAATAATTCCGGTATTTACGGCTTTTTTTATTTTGCTTGCACAATCAGTTATTGCAAAAGATATTTACGTATCTGCTGCCAATACGAGTGGTGTAGAAGATGGCTCATTCGCCAATCCATTTAGCAGTATTCAAAAAGCTGCAGACATAGCAGTAGCAGGCGATGCAGTAATAATAAGGGCTGGAAATTACAGGGAGGAAGTGAGTATGCCTGCCAATGGGGTTTTATATCAGCCTTACGCTAATGAGGCAGTTACAATCAATGGCACCGACCAGCTTACAGGATGGACACTTGTACCTGGAAGTTCTGTTTATCAAACAAACATGGCGTGGAATGCACCCGAGGCCAACCAGCTTTTTTCAGATAAAATAATGATTCACCAGGCCAGATGGCCTAATCAAACTTCACTGGATTTTATCACTCCTACAGATGCAAAGGCTGCAAGTATAACCGCATCTGGAAATAATTTTATAATTAAATGTAATGAATTTAATGAGCCTGATGGCAGATGGACGGGTGCAACTGCATGGGTAAATCTTTCCAGAAATGGCAACGACGGGCAGGGATGGACAGGTACTGTTGTTGGTACCAATCTTGCTGCAAAAACTATTACCATTAATTTTAGAGAACCACCAAGATTAGGTGACCAGCCTTGGGGCCTGGGTGTTGGAACTGAGTTCTTTTTATTTAATCCTACAAAAGCTGGTGTACAGGCATCGGGTGGTGTTGCAGCCTTGTTAGATGCAGGTGAATGGTGGAAAGATGATGGGGTGATGTATGTGCGTACACCTAATGGTGCTGCACCTAATGAAATAAATGCAGGCGCCAATATTATAGAAGCCAAAAGAAGAGATTTGGCATTTAAGTCCAGCGACCCGAATCTTAACCGAAACGCTTACACCATAAAAAAAATAAATTTATTTGCCTGTACTATTTCCACAGATGTATTATATAAAATTCGCCAAAATACAATTGTAGAAGATGCCTTCGATATTACGATAGATGGCATTACTGCAAAATACATTTCTCATCATACAGACCAAACCGGCGATTGGCAGGCACAGTATTATGGCAATACCGGCATTGTTATCAGTGGAAAGGGTAATATTCTAAAAAACTCAACTTTGCAAATAAGCGCAGGCGCCGCTGTTTGCCTTGTGGGGTATGGCAATAAATTATTGAACAATACAATTTCGGATGCCAATTATACCTGTACAAATGGGGGTGCAGTTAATGCAGCAAAAATTTGTGTGGATGGCGAAATAGCTTACAATAAAATAAACAACACGCCAATAATGGCAATTAATTTTACTTTCTTTTCCAACTCCAATCC
>JAYWIB010000640.1:0-6880 GCA_043789265.1 Chitinophagaceae bacterium | reverse complement strand
CAACAGGTCAAGTATGGATACTAATGAGGGATCGTTACCTACGATACCTTCAAAATTATAAATACCGGTGTGTGCTGATTGTAAATGATTTTTTTCTAATAATGAAACATACTCACAGGTATTTATTAAATAGTTATGTAACCGGCCAAGCAATCCAATATGCCCTTCGTTATAAGCATCATTTTTTCGGCTATAAAAAGAAAGAATACAAGTTTCATTATTCAAATCGCTAAAAGGGATAAATAAGTTGGACTGCAGTTTAAATGTATGCGCCAATAAATTTTTAAAAGGATTTACTTTGCGTACTTTAATAAACGCTTCTCCATTGTACAAGGCAGTTTTTTTATCAATTATCGTTGCCTGTTGCACTTTTTTTAACGCTTCCATTTTTATGCCCGCCAGTTTCAGTAATTCGGGTATATCAATTGCCTGGTACTCCTCTGTACCCTGTCGCAGATAGCCGATTCCTTCGTAGGGAATTTCTCCGCTGGTTATTTTGCCGGTTGCCAGGTAATCGAAAGGGATATGGGATTGTAAGGCCGTTACAAGTTTCAATAATTTCTCTTCCGCAGTTATGGGTTCGGCATGTATTATTTCCAGTGAACGAATTAATAACTGCTCCCGCCTCAATGCAGATTCCAGGCTGTTTTCACAGCGGTAGCGGGCAATGTCTAATGCAACCAGCACATCTCTTTCCCGAAAAGGTTTTACTAAAAAGCCATAGGGCTGTGTTGCATTGGCGGCTTCTAAAATACTTTGGGTAGAATAGGCTGAGATGTATATGAAGGCGATGTTTTGTTCTCTTAACTGATGGGCCAGATCAATACCTGTTAATTTCCCATTAAGGTTAATATCAAGTAATACCAACACGGGATTATACAGATTTATTAATACAATAGCTTCCTCAACGCTTGCAGCAGTACCAGGTACCGTATAGCCAGCTTTTTCAACGATTATAGTTAAATCTTCCGCAACTATAAATTCATCTTCAACAATAATAATCCTGTTATTCATTTTTAACTGCTCTTGTTTAATAAATAATTTGAAATAGATATGGGCACACCTGTAGAAGCAATTACACTACATCACTGGTAATTTTGGAGGATTTAGTCATCATTAGTTTGGTTACCTTAGATTCACTGAATGCTACTTGTATGGTTACCCCATTATTATTTTCGATGGTGAAACTGCCACCCATTTGTTTACTCAATCCCTGCATAAGCCGTATTCCAAAAGATGCCTTTTTTGTAAGATCATAATTATGGGGTAGTCCGGCACCGTTATCACTTATCGTTAGCAGGAAACTATGGTCATCTTTTGAATGATTGAGAGAGATGTTTACTTTGCCTGATAATCCTCCGGGGAAAGCATACTTAAAAATATTAGAAACTGCTTCATTCAAAATCAAACCAAGTGGCACAGCCTGCGCCGCATCCATTTGTGAATCGCTAATATTTAAATCAAACAAAATACCTGACGAATTACTAAAACCATTTCTTATATTTTGCACAAGTTCATAAACATATTCCCTGATATTAATGAAGGCGGTATCTTCTGATTTGTATAACTTTTGATGAATTAGTGAAATGGCATTCATTCGCTCCTGGCTTTCACGAATTGCTTTAACCGCAGCATCGCTTTCAAGATAGTTCGATTGTGTATTTAGCAGGCTTATGATAATCTGGAGATTATTTTTTACCCGGTGATGAACCTCTTTTAATAGCCATTCTTTTTCAGTTACCATGTGTTCCAGAACGGCATTCTTCATTTGAATTATCTGAGTACTTCGTTGCTTAAGCTTAAACTGGCGGAACAATAAAAATAAAATGACCAAAAGCGAGGCGGCAGAAAAAATTACAATATTTCTAACTAAAGCAGACTGTTTCAATTCTGTATCCTGAATCTTTTTTTGCTGAGTTAGCAGTTTAATGTTTTTGTCCTTTTTGTCAATGTCATATTCTATTTGTAGCTGCTCTATCTGTTTAGCTTTAGTCTGATTAAAAATGGAATCATTGACTTTATTATATTCCAGGAGATGGTAAACCGCAGATTTATAATCTTTCGTAGCGGTGTCTAATGAGAACCAATATCTGAAAAACACAGCGTTACGCATTGAAAACGGAATGAACTTTAGCGCCTCTTTCTCTTTTTTTAAATATTTAAGTGCCTGCGAATATTGCTTTAGTTTTAAGAAACCGCCAATAAGTGTATGATACGCTTGAACCTTTCTATTATAATCAAAGTTTTCCTTTTCTATCAGGTTTGCAAATTTGGTACAGTAAAATTGCAGATCTTCTAATTGATTAGGTTGATCACTAATGAGTACTTGCAAGCGGGTTTGCAGCATCGTTGTTCCAGGATCAGTTGGCTGTGGATATTTTTTTACAATTTCGTTTAAGACTTTTTGGCATCGATTGCCTTATTGATCTCAAGGTAAGCTACACATATTGCATATTGAAGCAGGTATATGGAATTTATGTCGTGATTTTTTTCCGCTACACCTAAAAACGCAAACAGGTAAGGGAACGCCTTTTCGTGTTCATGTAAATGAACAAAAATTACTCCTGTGATATAATTTATCTGGCATAGCTGAAGGCTCGTATCCTTTGTCTGCTCGGTAGCTTGTACAGCAAGTAATGCATAATGTAATGCCTGCCTGTAATCGCTTTCATGAGCATAAATACTTGCATACAAAATATACACACCCTGCAACTCAACATAATTAATCGCCTTATAAAACTTTAAAGAAGAATCCAATGCTGCTAATGCTTTCTGTATGTTCTCCTTTTTATCCATCTGATAAAAAAGATTTCCTAAAACCTTATAACAATAGGCTTTTCGCACTATCGGTCCTGATTGTTCAAAACAGACAATGGCCCGTTGCACCAGGCTAATCTTTTTTTCCAATTCTGTTTCAAAAGGGTAATACTCCGATAACTCGAAGTACGCCTCTCCCAATAAATATCTATTACTCTCGTTTTTTAAAACTGTGACTGCCTTTTCTGCAAATATTTTTGCATTGTCTCTCTGCCCGTTTTCCTTTAAATAATACGCTTTGTGTAGAAGAATATTTCCTTCGCTAACGACAGAATGTAAAATTTTATTTAGCTGTTCTGCCTGATTAATTAAAACCAAACCACTGTCAAGATCAGCCTTGGCTTCACCTAGTTTGAAGATGTGAAACTTCGCAATTTTTAAAAGTAAACTAATCCGGGAAGTATCTTGTTTGCTTTTCCTTAGGTCGCTCATTAAATTGTTTGCTTCTTCCCTAGAAATATTTTGGGCAAAAGCATTACTAAAAAAAGTAAGCATCATTGATATGACGGCCAGTTTTTTCATCAATTGAATTTAGTTAAAATAATGTAGAGTGCATTCAATGTTTTCAACCTAAACCGTAAATGGCTGATATATAATTAGTGCCTACTACGAAACCCTTTCAGTTAAACCTTTTATAATCCATAATTTATTATCCTTCTTATACGAAAATCGTAGTTAACTAATATGACTGTTCCTTGCAAACTGTATTTTTCGTTTATAAAATACTAGCCTATTTTTAAAATTCAGAATTGATTTTTAATTTTTGAATTAGACTATCACTGATTGAGTCACTATACACACCATAAGCATTTACCAATACTCCCTTTATATTTCCATCTATAGATTGAATTGCGTACAGCACACTGGAATCAGCCGGATTGGTATCAGCTTCAAATCGATAACGTTCGACAATTTCAAAATGGGCGGGAGAGAGACTGATTCCCGTCTTGATGCATTCAACTGTATCAGAATTTAGTTTAAAGTCAGTGGTAAAACCTCTGCTTTTTAAATCATTCAAAGCATCTATTAAATTTTCATATACATGCATAGTTACTTCTTTAGCCAATACTAAAAATTAAAATATTTCAGGTTAAGATATTCTGGTTTACCCAATTTATTTCATCCTCATTAATTGTATGCCCCATACCCGGGTAAACTTTTAGTGTAACATTGGCGCCTGATTTTTCCATAATTCTTTTTGATTCTTCTGACCGCTTTAGTGGTACATGAGCGTCCCGGTCGCTGTTACCAATAAATATTTTTGAATTTTTAAAATCACCAATGTAGTTTTCATTGTCCAATACTTCACCAATTAAACCACCCGTAAAAGCAATCACCCCGCCATAATGCTTTGCGTTACGGGCAGCAAACTCAAGGCTTAAACAAGCTCCTTGTGAAAAACCAATTATAAAAATCTGATTGCTATTGATGTCCTTCTTTTCTAAATCCAACATAATTTCCTTTAACAATTCTAATGCAGAATCCAACCATGGTTGATTTTCTATAACCGGGGCTAAAAAACTATTTGGATACCATGAATTGTTAGTAGCCTGCGGGGCAATAATATGAGTGCCAGATGTTTGCTTTAAATGTGCAACAGCAAATGAAATAATATCCTCTGCTGTGCCACCTCTTCCATGCAGCATGAGTAGTATTCTCTCTGCATTTGCAATATCAACACCTGCAACTTTGATATTTTTTTTATGTCCTTCCATCAGTCCTAAAATTTTTCTTTGTTTAGTTGTATTGGTTGCAGGCCTTGCTCTATCTCAAATCGGTTCGATTCATACCAGGGCGGTAGTTTTAAAGCTTCGCCCAAATGGGCAGGCTCTTCATCCACTGCAAAGCCCGGCGGATTGGTAGCTATTTCAAATAAAACACCGCCGGGTTCCCTGAAATAAATTGAATGAAAATACTCCCGGTCCAAAACAGGTGTAGGATTAAACCCTGCAGTAACTAATTTTTCTCTCGCTGCTAATTGTGTGGCATCATCATTAGTGGCAAAAGCGATATGGTGAACCGTGCCACCACCACCTAATCCACGCAATGAATCAGGTGAGCATATAATATCAATAAAATCTCCCGGTTTGCCACTTGCAGAATACCTGAACCGGTTACCTTTTTCTGTAATCAATTGATGATCCATTTGTGCAGTTAGCAAACCTGCGGTTTTTTCATATCCTTCTTCGGCTATTGATACTCCATAAAATCCTTTTATACTATGCTCTAATGGAATTTGACCATAAGTAAAACCGGGCCTGCTATCCTGATCAGTCGCAACCAATTCAATTCCCAATCCGTCCGGATCCTCAAGATAAATAAAAGCCTCTGCGTTAAAACGTATGTCCGGTAGGTTATACGTAATATTGAATTTTGTCAGCCTTTTCATCCAATATTCAAGTGATGCAACTGGTATGGAAAATGAGGTTACAGTTACCTGCCCTTTACCTTTTCTGCCCCTTGCTATAGTTGGATAAGGAAAGAATGTAAGGATGGTACCTGGTGCGCCAGTTTCATTTCCATAATATAAATGATATACTTCTGGTGCATCAAAATTGATGGTCTTTTTTACAAGTCGCAACCCTAAAATACCTGCGTAGAAATCAAGATTTTTTTGTGGATCGCTTGCTAATGCTGTAATGTGATGTATTCCTGTAATTAGTTGGTTGCTCATAAAGTAATAAATAAAGATTTGCGAATGCATTGTACGATGTTCTCTGTTTTGTGACCAGCACCAATTGTATCCTCCACTAACAATATTTCCCCGCCCCTGAATCTTCTTACAACTCCAAGGCTGGTAGTAATTTCTATTTCCCCATCTAATAGTATGATGAATTGCCTTGCCGGTGCATTATGAAAATCCCAATCATAGTTGGCTTTATTCTCACGGAATATCAGCGCCTTCGTTTCAAACGGCATTGATATAGATCCCATAATACCATTATCTATGAGAGGTACATGTACCATTTCAAAATGGCTGTCCCCATTGTCATCTGCATATATTCTGGTGTAGTGCATTATAATTAAGTTTATAGTGTTTAAAATATAAAAATCAATTTCATAAAACGCCTGCGTAGCTATACTCCATTTGTCTTGAATTTGTTTTTATAAGTTCAGCATTGAAAACCGGTTGATTTTTATTTTTAAATATTTTACAATGACTTATTAAAATACCCCGGGCACCAGAGCATTTTGCAATTACTCCAAAAATGAGTATTTGATTTCCTGCAGGGGAGCTGAAACGATATAGTTCAATAAGGGTAATATCTTCAGGGGCAAACAACAGCTTCTGCTGCACCCAAAAAATATTATTTCCTGAAAAAACAAAATCTTCAGTAAAGCCACTTTCATGTAACCCAATAACTGCTTCCCATTTATTTAGATATACCTCCATAAATAAATCATTAAAATAAAACAAGGCTATTAAAAATTGCCCCAATTCCTCACTTGAGATGCTAAAATTTTCTTATTATTATTACCCCAAGCATTATAAATATTATTCCTAAAAGCCGCCATAAATTGAAGGGGTGTTGCTCCGCTACCAGAATTTTAAAATGATCCAATAAAACTGCAATAATCACCTGGCCTGCTATTACAAGACCAAACGTAAGCGCCATTCCAATGCGTGGAAAGGCCAGCATGGTGGCTGTTATAAAAATGGCTCCGGTTACACCGCCACCAAGCCATGAATATATAGAAGCAGATTTTAGCCCTGTCCACGTAATTGTCTCTTTAGTAAACTGGAGATAAATGGCAACCGTTATTGCGCCCACGATGAAGGAGAACATAGAGGCATAGATAGGACTCTCAATTGATTTACCTAATCTGGCATTTAAGCCAGCCTGAAAGGGAAGCAACGCTCCACATATAAAAACAATAACAAGCCATCCAAATTTCATAATCATTATTTTAAAATTGTGAATTAATATAAATATTGCATTGCTAATAGAAAATCTTTTGCAACTGTATTACAGACTATCTATACCGAATTAACCTCATATTTTTATAACGAAAGTATTTGTCTAATCATTTGATTACTAAATCCCCATTCATTATCATACCA
>JAYWIB010000639.1:0-6886 GCA_043789265.1 Chitinophagaceae bacterium | reverse complement strand
ATATGATATCAATTTTCATGAGCAGTAATAATTTATTGCATCCACATTGTGCCTTTGCATTTTGCATGATTATACATCCATAAATTCATCCAGGTCTCTTTTATCTTTTTTGGTAGGCCTCCCCACTTTGCTCATGCGCTTGCCTGTATGAAAAACGGCTGCCTGAAATTTTATCCTGTCCAGTTCTTCAGCAGGCGTGATGTCTTCATAATGTTTAATGGCTTCTGCATACTGCACCCGGCGATCCAGCAGTGCCGTTACTTTTATCACCCATCTTTTTGAATCAGTTTTTACTTCATATTCATCCCCAACATTTACCTGCCTCGCTGCTTTTACATTTTCTGTTTTATATTTTACTTTCCCTTTATCGCAGGCATCGCCAGCCTGGCTCCTTGTTTTAAAAAGCCGGATAGCCCACAGGTATTTATCCAAACGTAGCTTTTCTTTTTCCATCAGGTAAAAATAAATCTTTTGTATAACTGACCGGCTGACATTGAAAATATACGCATAAAAAAACAGGTAATTTTTTGTTACCTGTTTTTTTATGTTTTTAAAAGATTATTTAAAAAATATACCTTAAGCCAAGCTGCATCTGCCACCTTGATGGAAGCTCAGGGCTTGCGATAAATGTTTTTGTAAGGGATGGATCAAACTGGTAAGTTTTGGTGTCGCCGTAATAAGTGATTGGCTGAAAATAGCCTGTTGCACTTGCATATTTTTGCACTCCCCATTTACTGCTGATAAGGTTGCCTGCATTGATGATATCGAGGCTAAACTGGATAGTATTTGTTTTTGCTCCAACTTTAATATTAAAATCCTGCAGCACTCTTATATCTACCTGGCTGAACCAAGGGTTTTCTCCGGCATATTTTTCCGTGTAGGTTCCACGCCTGCTGCTTAAATATTTATCCTGCTGAATAAAATTTTTGTAAGCAGTTCTTTGTTTAGCAGCGTCCTGAAGCTGACCATTCACATCAATAAGGGGTTCAAAGTTCATTATATCAATCTCTGAATTTTTTGGAACATACAACAGGTCGTTGGTTGTAGTGCCGTCATTGTTGATATCACCTCTGGATCCATTGGCTCCATACACATAAGCAAACCGATTGCCACTTGTCCAGTTGCCAAACATTGAAATAGTGGTTGCATATTTACCGTTGCCATATTCATACCTTTTTATTCCGGCAAGTACAAACCTATGTGTGTTTCCATATAATGAACGGCTGTTGATAGCCTGGTTAGCGTTATTTAATATTGGGTTTCGGTCAAAAGCATCACTGCTGATTTCAGCAGAGATAGAACTTGCATCAGTAGAAACAAGATAATTATAAGAAGCAGTCATGAAGAGGTTGTTGCTAAATGTTTTTTGAACAGAAAAGCTGGTGTTGAACTGATAACCTGCCTTGGTGTTCGTAAATACATACGCATTGGCTGCTCCCTTGTCGGTAGCTTTATATACAGCCCTTGTATCTCCTGTTCCGCCGTCCAAAGTACCGGTTGGTGTTCCGAGGTTATAATTACGAACCATCATTGCTTTTACATCTTTTGAAAATGCCACATCCACAGTAAAAATGGTACTTCTGCCTACTCTTAAATCGCTGCCCACATTGGTACGCCAAATTTGCGGCCACCTGAAATTACTTGCTGTGGCACAATAGAAGAATGAGAATGGATTGCCGATATGATTGCCCAGCCAAACAAATGGAAAACGCCCTGTGAACAAGCCTGAACCGCCTCTCAACTGGAAAGATTTATCTCCCTTTACATCCCAGTTAAATCCAACACGTGGAGAAAACAATGGTTTTGAAGTGGGCAATTTTGTATTGTCTAATTGTTTGCCCACACCATTGGTAATCCTTTCGCCATGTTCATCAAAAAGTGTAAGGTTGTCGTTGTTTGCAACGGTTGGTTTGCTGGTAGTTCCATCAGGCTGCACCTGGCGTGAATTGAGATATTTAGGTACGTCCATTCTGATACCATACGTTAACCTAAAATTATTTGAAACTTTCCACTCATCCTGAATGTATGCTGATATTTGTGCAACTGTCAAATAATACCAGGACCATTTATCTGTTTTTGCAGCAGCAGCCGCACCAGTCACATCAAAATCAATTGGATAGCCTAATACACCAAACTGAGGGAAATCAAAAACATATGGACGGCTTTGTGGAACACTGTCTTTAAATTTTTGTATATCTGCATCACTAAACAATGCTGGTCCGTAACCGGTGAGGTTGAATGAATTCCCGAATTTGAAACTTTCATAGGAAGCACCGATGGTGAGTGTATGTTTTGGAGTAATGATATTGAAGTTGTTTGTTATCTGCAGGGCGTCCTGGTTCAGCCTGTTGTTGATAGAGAAGGGCTCATGGCCTGCAACGATATACATGGTTCCGTACTTTGTAATATTCAAAGTTGGAAACGGTGTAGACTGTGGGGTGCGACTGTCACGGAAAGTGGTGTATACTGTTCTTAGTTTGTTTGCAAATTTTCCGCCTCCAAAATTTGATTTTAACTCAGCACCGAATGACTGTAGTTTGTTTTCAATTTCATATCCTGAATTTTTAAATTGCATGGTTGTATAATCAGGGCCACGTCTTCGAATGGCGTTGGGGTGCGCCGGTTTTTCCTTTGTAGCCTGCAATCCGTTATAAGTAAAGGAAAGTGAATTATTATTATTTATAACCCAGTCGAATTTTGCAATCCATTTATAATTTTTCTGTTTTAAATTATATCCCTGGTATGGTCCGGTTTCGTAACCAAACTTTTGTTTTAAAATTGAACTTACATCATTAAGATCAGCTTCAAGCACTCTGGACGTATTATTGTTACCTGCATTGGAACTGTTTCTTGCAACATAGCTGCTTGCAGCATCTTCCCGCTGTTCAGTTTCAAAATTTACAAAATAAAACAGTTTGCTTTTTTTGATAGCACCACCCAACGAAAAGCCTGTTTGCAATTGTGTAAGCGCAGGAATTGCAAATTTGTTGCCATCAACTTTTTTCCCTGTAAGGCTTTGGTTGCGCCAAAAACCATACACTGTTCCGCCAAAAGTGTTGGTACCCGATTTGGTAACAGTGTTTACACCGGCTCCTGTAAAGCCAGCCTGGGTAACATCATAAGGAGCAAGGTTTACCTGTATCTGATCAATGGCATCAAGGGAAATAGGCTGTGCACCTGTTTGGCCGCCGGGTGTTGGCGCATCCAGTCCGAAAGGATTGTTGAAAACCGCACCGTCAAGTGAATAATTATTATACTGCCCGTTTCTGCCGGCAAAAGAAGTTCCATTAAATGTGGCAGATGCTGATGGAGTGAGCCTGGTAAAATCATCTGCTGATCTTGAAATGGTGGGCAACTGCCTCAATTGTCTTGATGTAATGTTGGTGGAAGCACCGGTTCGCTTGTTGTCAAAAATTTTTGACCTGCCCGTTACCGTTACTCCTTCCAGCCCTACGGACTTTGTATCCATTGTAAAGTCAACTGTAGTGTTTTGGCCGAGTTCAAGAAAAAGATTGTCTTCTGTTTTTTCCTGGAAGCCTGTATAGCTTACTGTAACCTGGTAAGGCCCGCCTACACGCAGGTTGGGTACCAGGAAGGTGCCATTGCTACTGCTGGCTGTAGTTTTGTTGATACCAGCATTGGCATAAGAAATTTTTACTGTAGCACCTGTTAAAGGTTTTCCATCAGCGCCGGTAACAGTGCCGCTGATGGCTGCTGTGGTTACCTGTGCTTTTACTGAAAAGTGGCTGATACATACAAGGAGTAATGTAAAAAGCTTCATTGTGTTTGTACGCATATCAATGTTAGTTTGGTTATTGCAAATGTATAAATGATTGGCACATGATAGTATCCTAATTTTATAATGTGTATAAAACTGTATAACTGTCCACTAAAGTTTAAGTTGATTTACTACTTTGCTATTTATAAATAAACAAAATTATATGTTTAAACATGTTTATAAAAAAAACCGCTGCTTAGCGGCTTTTAAATATTGTACAGGATGCTGCTGCTAACTCATTTCACTAAAATACTTATGGAAATAAGGAATGGTTTCAATGCCCTTATAAAAATTTTCAATATTGAATTTTTCATTAGGACTGTGCAGATTGTCACTGTCAAGGCCAAAGCCCATAAAAACAATTTTAATACCCAGCTCTTTTTCAAACAATGCACAAATAGGAATGCTGCCACCGCCTCTTACAGGTATGGGTTTTTTTCCAAACGTGGCTTCCATTGCTTTTGCTGCTGCCTGGTAGGCTTTGCTGTCTATAGGCGTCATGTATGGTTCGCCGCCATGGTGTTCAAAAGCATGAACGCTTACATACGGTGGTGCTATTTTTTTAAAATATTCCAGCAGCATGGCAGTAATTTTTACGGACGATTGATTTGGCACCAGCCTCGTAGAAATTTTCGCAGTAGCTTTTGATGGCAATACAGTTTTAGCGCCTTCGCCCTGGTAACCACCCCATATGCCATTTACTTCCAGTGTGGGCCGTATGCCAGTTCTTTCGTTGGTGCTGTATTCCTTTTCGCCCCATACTTCATTTATACCCAAATCTTTTTTATACGCTTCTTCATCAAACGGCGCTTCGGCCATTAGTTTTCTTTCTGCCTCACTGGATTCTACCACATCATCATAAAAGCCGGGAATGGTAATGCGGTTATTTTCATCGTGGCAGGATGCTATCATTTTAGCAAGAATGGTAACAGGGTTTGCCACAGCGCCACCATACACACCACTGTGTAAATCTCTGTCAGGGCCGGTTACTTCCACTTCAATATAACTCAGCCCTCTTACACCGATATCCATGGAAGGTGTATCCATGCTTATCATGGCTGTGTCACTAATTAAAATACAGTCTGCTTTCAGCAGTTCTTTATGCGATGAAATAAATTTACCCAGGTTGGGTGAGCCCACTTCTTCTTCTCCTTCGATACAAAATTTTATATTGTGCTGCAGGGTATTTGTTTGTACTAAAATTTCCAATGCTTTTATGTGCATATACACCTGTCCTTTATCATCACAGCTTCCCCTGGCAAATATTTTTCCATCTGCTATCACTGGCTCAAAAGGGCCACTCCGCCAAAGTTCCAGCGGTTCAGCAGGCTGCACATCATAGTGCCCATACACCAGCACTGTGGGCTTTGAGGGATCGATTATTTTTTCTGCATACAACACAGGATGACCCTCGGTAGGATAAATTTCTGCTTTGCCTGCGCCGGCCTGCAGCAACCGATCCTTTACCGCTTCAGCACATTTTATCATATCTTCTTTATGCTCGTTTTTGGCACTGATACTTGGTATACGAAGCAGTTGAAGCAGTTCATCTAAAAAACGATCCTTATTTTTTTCCTGGTAATCTTTCCAAACCTGCATAGCAATTTTTTTAATGATAAAAATTAAATATTAGCAAACGAAAATAGGTTTTTTGTGATTTAAAAATTTTCCTGTAGTAAAACAAAAAGTTTTGTAAAAGTGAATAAAACATTTGGCTGCACATTGCATCACCAATTATATTTGTGCCAGATTGATTGCCAATTTATCAGCCTTTGTGTTAGTTGTAAAAATTATAATTTGCTTCTGATACAAGGGCTGAGTCAATTATGGAATAGCCTGATTATGTTAAGAAAGATCCATGTTGATGACATACGGATTAGAAGTGTAAGAAAATATTGCAGGAAATATTTTTAAATTGAATCAAATCTTTTTTGCACATATTCCCAGTTTACCACATTCCACCAGCTATCAATGTAGTCAGCTCTTTTGTTTTGATATTTTAAGTAATAGGCATGCTCCCATACATCAAGGCACAGCAGGGGAAAGCCTTTTACCTCACTTGCATCCATCAATGGATTATCCTGGTTGGGCGTAGATCCTGTTTTTAAATTTTTATCCTTATCAACATACAGCCACGCCCAGCCACTGCCAAACCTGTTTTTACCGGCATCAGAAAATTCTTTTTTAAAATCTGCAAAAGATGTAAAGGCAGTTTCTATAGCGGCAAATAATTTTCCGGAAGGCTTATTGTCAGCAGTTTTTGGCCGCATGCATTGCCAGAACATTTCATGATTGTAATGGCCGCCTCCATTGTTACGCATTTTAGCAGAGTACCTGGAAATATTAGCCAGCAAGGCTTCCAGAGGTTTAGTGATATCAGCATTTTCGGCAGCAGCAGCTTCTTGTACATTTTTTGCATAAGCAGCCGCATGTTTGCTGTAGTGTATTTCCATGGTAAGCGCATCTAATACATTTTCCAGTGCGCTGTAGGCATAAGGCAATGGCTGCTGATCAAACCCTGTTTTAAAAAGTGTACCTGCAGCAGGCCGTGTACTGCTGCATGAGGATAACAGGCCGCCTGCAGCAGGCATTAATATCAATGCAGATAAAGATGCTTTGGATGACTGTTCAATAAATTTTCTACGGGTAGTTTGTTTCATACAAATTGTTTGTTTAATAAAATTACAACAATCTATTTGCCGCTGCGCCATTTATTAATTGCGGGCAGCAATAATTTTTTTACAAGGTTAAAAAAGCGGAAATAAAATTCTTTATTAAACAACTGTGAGTCGTGCATGGCTTTGTATGTAAGAAATATACCAGCCGGTGCCAGCACAAAAACTGACAACCACATACCGGTAAAAACCGAGGTAATATTTTCTTTTGCAAATTTTTCGCCGAAAATATTGAGCAGGTGAAAAATCACGAAAAATATAATGGCCACCACCAGCGGCATACCCAATCCACCTTTTCGTATAATAGACCCGAGGGGAGCGCCTACAAAAAACAGTACAAGGCAGGCAAGTGAAAAAGAAAACTTGCGATGCCATTCTATCTCACTGTATCTTTTTTCCATTCTTCTGCTCTCCAAATCGTTGCCCGTAAATG
>JAYWIB010000638.1:0-1969 GCA_043789265.1 Chitinophagaceae bacterium | reverse complement strand
ACTTAGCTTTAGACCTGAGTTGCAGAAAAATAAAACGCATTTATAACCAGTGCCTGAACTTCGGCAGGCTAAGGGCTTAAATTTTTACCGGAGTATTGACATAAAAATTATAGAATTTTTAGGGTCAAAATCTCCCCTCTTGTTGGAATTTTGTTTCCTCTGTAAAAGATTATGCCAGTCTTTTTTTTGTGGTCAATATTGTTGGTTTTCATAAAATTTGCCGTTCATAGGTTTTTCATGTTTCAACACGGGGCCATTTCCATACATAATGGATAATCAGGCAAAGAAGAATGATTTCTGCAACAGCGCCAAATATCATGTGCATCCAGGCCTCTCCTGCCAAATTAAACAATGTATACGGAATATACACCGCGGCAATAATGATATTAACCCTGCGATTTACTTTAGCCGGCAGGGCAACAGATAGGAAAATCATAACTGCCGGAATTGTGACGGAGGCGAGGGCAGCCAAAAGAAACCCCTGTGTAATATCAAATTCAAACACCCTACCTGTGTAAATATCTTGTATATTACCCGGCATATATAAGTGGAAATAATCAACGTAGATATAGAGAAACATCAAACTTGCCCATAGTGCAGCAAGCTTCAGTTTCAAACTTACATGGATGTCTTCCAGTGCATATTTTGGTGCTTTTTGTGTATTCATAATTTATCAATTAAAATTAAATCCGAAATGCAGCCCTGGCTCAGGTGCCCATTTTGGCCACTTGTCATCTTTTTCTTTAATGCCATCAGGCATTTTAGTGAAGTAAGGACGGCCGGCAATCCCAAGAGAAGGCTCTATAAAAAGTCTGTCCTTAAAAAGTTTAACTTACATGATAGCCAACCCGATAAGTGTTGAATATAATGAAACCATCACCCACCTTATCACCGTTTTCATTCTTATATGTTTGCCACATAGGCATTGCATAAGCTGCTGCATATAGACCTTTCCAAAAATACCTTTGATAAGCCAGGCCAATTCCATATTCTCTTATATAACCCGGAAATTTCTATTCGGTCGTTCCGTATGCATCATTATAAAAAGGCTTAATACCAAGCGGCCAGGCATGTTTCCAGGTTATTAGTTAAAGAAAAATGACATCTTTTCCTGTAATATGATACCCTACATTCAGTTGAGCAAAGCCTGGAGGGTTTACGGTGGATACATTGCCCAATAAAAACATAGTGCTACCAATGAACCACCGTTTGTAAGTACTGTCTGTTTTAGCATATTGTGCTTTGAGTTGGAGCGTACTGGTCATCATTATAACAAAACCAATGAATAAAATTTTCTTTTGCATTTCTTTTTTAATTTTAAACGATACTGAAAAAGTAGATTGGTTAGATACAATAAATACACAGCCCATTTCTTTGAATTTACCTCGTAAATTCAACTACCTGGGCACTGACAGTAATAGTTCTTCTAACAAAGAAAGGGGCAAAACCACTGACGTGTTCCTCTGCCATCACGTTGATGATGGCTTTGGAACCATTTAGCAAGTTGGCTTTCTTCATCATCGTTGAATACGCATTTTCGTACAGTTGACTTTTTTTAATACCTCCAATTGCCAATACATAAGACGTCTCCGAACTTCCGCTTACCTGATCAATTACTTTGAAGTTGTTCCCACTTAAGTGTACCTCAGTGGCGTTTTGATTGTGGTTGGTAACAAGGGCGGTGCCGATGCCACACGAACTAAGCAATGCCGGAAGCAATAATAACACGGAATAAATACTCATCTTTTTCATTGTAGTAATTATTTATTTATTTATTGTGATACATGTATTAAATTAAATCTACCAGGCAAGCCCTGCTTACCGATAAAATACTTTTTCCACTTATTGTTTTATACTTTAAAATTTTCGCCAGTTTGTACAAAAAGTAGCTGCAATGAAATGTTCTATAAAAAACCAAGTCCTGAACTGGTATTGGGGTTATTCTGTTGAAACGTATCCGTTTAATTTC
>JAYWIB010000637.1:0-6902 GCA_043789265.1 Chitinophagaceae bacterium | reverse complement strand
TAACCTGTCCTTTCAAACCAAGCTCCCTTGCAATTTCATGTCTCGCCCTGTATAAATGTCTTGCCAAACCTTTGCCCCGGTATGCCGGATGAACACCCACATCAAGGCCATACAGCCAGTCGCCTTCAGGATTGTGATTGGTAAGCCATCCGCCAGCAATGGTTTCCCTGAATGTGTGGTGATAATGATTGAAATCAAATGTGCTTCTCATTGTTGTTGTCATGCCAATCACTTTGCCATTGTCTGTAATTACAAACTGGCCTTCAGAAAACAGTTCCAGATGGCGCAGGTAATGTTCCGCCCTTATCAATTCATCATCGCTCAGTGTTGGGAAAACAATTATCTGCAGCAGCTCCAGTGCCGGTGCATATTCCCGTTGCATGTGGCGCACAACAAGGCCGGCGCCAATTTCCTTATAATATTTCTGTAATGTTTGTAGCATATGGCAAATCGTTTAGAAGTTTAGTGTTTAGAGGTTTAGTCCAAATCCCTTTTATGAAATACGCCTTTTATAACCCAATAACTTATCAACCCAATAACTCATTAACACGATAACTTATTAACTCAATAACTTACTAACTCACCCAATACCCCATCGCCACATAAGCCACACAGCTAAGCGTAAACGAAATCAAAGCGAATGGCAATTGTGTAATTCCGTGTTCGTAATTATTGCACTCTGCTCCCTGGGCAGCCAGTATTGTTGCATCACTGTAGAAACAGGCATGTGCACCAAACGCACCTGCACTCACCACCGCACCAATGCAAAGCCATACATTACAATGCAATGTGGCAGCCAATGGTATCACCAGCGGAATGGCGATTGCATAAAGCCCCCATGAATTGCCTGTGGTAAATGCAACCAGACCCAGTGATAAAAATATCGCCAGCGGCAGCATCTGTTTGCTCACATTGGGGCTCACCACATCAATGATATATTGTGTCAAACCCATTTCATCACCCAGGTTTTTTAAAAGATATGAAAGCAGCAGCAGCACCAGTGCAAACAGCATGCTCTTCATGCCTTCAATGGAGGAAGTGGAGAGTTCCTTAAACGCTGCCACTTTTTTTATTGCATATAACGCAATGGTGAACAGCAATGCGATGATTACACCCTTCAATGCATCCAAATCAAAATACACCGTGGCGCTTATTAGCACCGCAATTGGCAGAATCAAATACCAGATGCTGGATTTCTTTTTTTCATCAAATACTTCCACTTCCATCTTGAATTCTTCTGAACCATCAGGAATGAGTTGCCCTGTTGTTTCTGCACGCAGGTTTGCTTTTCTCATTTTGCCAATGATGGGTACAATGCCCAGCGCCACCAGCGGCACCATCAGGTATTGTATCCATCCATAAGAAATAAAGGGAATGATGTGGAGATAATTTGCTATGCCCTTTCCTGCAGGAACAAGCTTGCTATCTTCCAGCAATTTGCCCACAAAAATCACCCAGGTGGAAATCGGTACAATCACACAAACCGGCACGGCCGTTGAACTTACTGTGAATGCCAGCATCTCCCTGGACACACGGTGGTGGTCCGTAATTTTTTTCATCGTGGTGCCGCTGGTGAGTGCGTTCAGGTAATCATCCACAAACAAAAAACTTCCAAACAGCCAGGTGCCCAGCAACGAACGTTTACGGGTACCTGCATACTTGAGCATATAATTTCCAAATGCCAGCACTCCGCCGCTGCGTATCATCAAGTTTATCAGCGCTCCATACAAACTGCACACCACCATCACCCACACCATCAGTTCGTTCTGCATCACTTTGGTGAATGAATCAATGATGGCACCAAAAAAATTCCATTTGGCAACAATGATGTAGCCAGCAATGCAGCCAATAATCAGCGGCTCAAGCGACAGCTTGGTGCGTATCGCAATGATGACCACGATGAGTGGCGGAATTAATGATATGATGCCGTAGTTGTGCATGAAAACCTCACCCACCTTCTCCCTCTCCTAAAGAGAGAGGGAGCGCTGCTTTATATCTTTAATAAACATTTAATCTTCCACATCTTCGTTTGCTCTTTAATTAACATGAAGTCCAATCCCTGATTTTATAAAAGCGCTTAAAAAAATCAGGGTCTTCCTGGTTCCCCCTTCAGGGGGCGGAGGGGGTTATAATCCCCCCACACTCACCAATTTCTTCTCCATATACTCATACAGCCCTTCACTTCCGCTTTCGTGTCCCTGTCCGCTTTGGTTCCAGCCGCCGAAGGGAAGCTCTGTTCCATGCGGCGCCCATTCATTGATACCCACAATTCCAAAATGCAATTGCTCCGATGCATGAATGGCTGTTTTGATATTGTTGGTGAAAATGTATGCCGCCAGTCCATACTCTGTGTCATTGGCTTTTGCAACCGCATCTTCAAATGAATCAAAAGAAAACAAGGGAAGCACCGGGCCAAAAATTTCATTCTGTGCAAGGCTTGATTGCTGTGTGAGGTTTGCAACAACGGCAGGCTGCATAAAATACCCTTTTTCATTTCTTACATTGCCGCCGGTTAAAATTTCTGCACCTTCTGATTTCGCCTTGTTCAATAATTCCACCACACTATGCTGCTGACGTTTTGTAATCAGCGGGCCAACATGCACACCTTCTTCAAAACCATTGCCCACTTTTAATTGTGAAACATATTTAGTTACAGCTTCGCTAAACTGTTTGTAAATATTTTTGTGTACATAAAAACGCTGCGGCGCCACACATACCTGTCCATTGTTTCTGAATCTTGCCATTGATGTTGCTTTCGCCAAAGCATCCACATCCACATCATCAAAAATTAATACCGGTGCATTGCCTCCGAGTTCAAGAGATAATTTTGTATGTGTTCTTGAAGCGCCATCCATCAATATTTTTCCCACCCTTGTGCTACCGGTGAAGCTTATTTTTTTCAGCAACGGATTGTTGAGCATTGCTTCACCAATGGAAGCAGCATCTCCAATCAATAAGTTCAAAACACCTTTTGGCAATCCTGATTCTATCAATGCTTTTGTTAAATGCACGCCTGCAAGCGGAGTATTTTCAGAAGGCTTGGCAACAACGGTGCAGCCTGCAGCCAATGCCGCCGCCCATGCACGTGCAGGATTGTATGCAGGAAAATTCCATGCAGTGATGACACCAATTACACCCATCGGCTGAAAGATGGTGTAGCTGCGTTTATCAACCCTGTTAGTCGGAATTGTTTTGCCCGTTGAACGCTTTCCTTCTTCAGCATACCATTCTAACAAGTTCGCCGCCACCTGCCATTCGCCTTTTGCTTCTGCCAATGGTTTGCCGCTTTCCATCACCATATCTTTTGCAATGGCATCCACATTGGCCCGGATATAATCAGCAGCTTTTTTTAAAATCAGGGCCCTTGTATAGGGTGTTGTTTTGGTCCAGGTAATGAATGCTTCCTGCGCCGCAGCGATGGCAGCATCACAATCCTTGCCATTGCCATAGCTGATGGTTTCAATAAATTCTTCTGTTGCAGGATTGATAAGGTTGTAGGTGCCTTTGTCAATTGCTTCAATCCATTCGCCGTTTATAAATTGCAGTGTGTTCATGATTTATTTTTTTGAACTGCCGGGGGCATTAATGAATTGCCGGGGGTATTAAGCCCCCGGCAATTCATTAAGCAAATATTTCTTTCAATCCATTTTCAATTATATCCAGTCCTTTGTTCAATAAATTTTCTTCAATCACCAGCGGGCTTAAAATTCTTATCACATTTCCATTTACACCGGCGCTGATAACAATCAATCCATTTGCTGCACAATAAGCAATCAGTTTTTTGCAACTGTCTGCATCCGGTTGATGTGGGTCGTTGTTTTTCACTAGTTCAAAAGCAAGCATGGCACCGAGGCCACGGACATCACCAATGGCAGAAAACTTTTCTTTCATTTTATTAAAGCGCTGCCTTGTGATGCTGCCAACTTTTTCGCCCAGTAAATTGATGTTGATTTCTTCCATATATTTAATGGTAGCAATTGCGGCCGCACAGCAAACAGGATTGCCGGGATAAGTGCCACCGATAGTGGATGGTTTGCAACTGTCCATGATTTCCGCTTTGCCAATCACACAACCAATCGGCATGCCGCTGCCCATTGATTTTGCCCAGGTAGAAATATCCGGCACCACATCAAAATGCTGATAGGCTGCCCACTTACCTGTGCGTCCAAAACCGCTCTGTACTTCATCCAATATCAGCAGTATGCCATGTGCATCGCATAGCTTTCTTAATCCCTGTAAATATTTTTTGGGCACCACATTAAAGCCGCCTTCTCCCTGCACCGGTTCCACTATAATGGCTGCCACCTGGTTGGCAGGAACATTGGTATGAAAAAAGTATTCCAGCTCACGTAAATGATTAGCCGAAAAATCGTCCTCATTTTTTCCATTGCCGAATTTGTAAAAATCAGGAAAAGGCAAACGATACACTTCGGGTGCATAAGGGCCGCAGCCCAATTTGTAACCAACCTTTGAAGTAAGCGTCATCGCCATCATGGTGCGTCCGTGAAAAGCACTGTCGTAACAGATGATAGCCTGTCTGCCTGTTGCCTGCCGGGCAATCTTGATGGCGTTCTCCACACTTTCTGCACCGGAGTTGGTGAGCATCACTTTGGTGTTTTCTCCATGCGGAAACAATTCAACCAGTTTTTCTGCAAGCTGCATATACAATTCATACGTGGCCACATTAAAACTGCAGTGAATCATTTTTGCTGCCTGCTCCGCAATGGCTTTCACAACCGGTGACGGGCAATGCCCTGCATTCACCACGCCGATGCCTCCTGCAAAATCTATCATTTCATTTCCATCTGCATCGGTGACGATGCTTCCGCTGGCGCTTGCTGCAGTTGATGGATTGAAGATGCCGATGGCGTTTGGAACAAACTGCTTTCTTCTGTTGAGTATTTTTTGTGAGAGATTCATTGTGTGTCGTGAATGATGAATGGTCAATGGTGAATGGTCAATATCGCTTTGTGTTTGTGATTTTCTTTTTCGATTATTCTGCTTGCTACGCATCAGGTTTAACATGCCGCTTCTACGGAGCTATGATTTGTTTCTGTTTCTGGTTCTTCTTCTACTGATATGCCGCTACTACGCAGCTAAGAACTTTACATTTTGGAGACGACGCTTCCAATGATAATGGTCTCTGCATTTTATATATTCAACAAAGAACAAACTGCACAAGTGAGATTGCTTTCTGTTTTTAGTAAAAAGAAAAAATCAATCCCGGTCTGACCTCCGGTGCCGACCGGGCTGCATTTAAAAGAAAAACAAAATCAGTTCAAAACGATATTCAATAAAGAGGCGCTCAATCCCGGTCTGACCTGCGGTGCCAACCGGGCTACATCGCTGCAATGGTTTTTGCATTAACAAATTCAAGTATGCCTTGTCTTCCCAGCTCCCGTCCATAGCCTGATTTTTTTATTCCTCCAAAAGGAAGCCTTGGGTCGCTTTTCACCAACGAATTGATAAATACTGCGCCGGTTTCAATCTTTCGTGCCAGTGCAATTCCTTTTTCAATATCGCTTGTCCAGATGCTGCCACCCAACCCATATTGCGAATTGTTGGCCAGTGCAATGGCTTCGGTTTCGTCTTTGGCCGTAATTACAGCAGCAAGTGGGCCGAAGGTTTCCTGCTCAAAGGCGGGCATACCTTTTTGCACATTCAGCAGCAGCGACGGTGTAAAATTGCATTGATTTACCTGGCCGCCATACTCAAGCTGTGCTCCTTGTTTTATTGACTGCTGCAATTGCTGCTGCAGGTTTTCCACCAGGTCAATCCTCGCCATCGGTCCTGTGGTAACAGTTGTGTCAAATGGATTTCCCTGTTTAAAAATTTTTATTTGTTCATTGAGTTGATGTAAAAAATCATTCATCGCATCCTGCAGCACAATAAATCTTTTGCTGCCAATGCATGACTGTCCTGCATTAAGCATCCTGCTCTGCAATGCAACCGCCGCAGCGTTTTTCATATCAGCATCGGGCAGCACAATCAATGCATCAGAGCCACCCAGTTCAAGCAATGATTTTTTGATGTTCTTTCCTGCAAGCATTGCCACCGAACTGCCGGCTCTTTCACTGCCGGTGAGTGTTACGGCCTGAACAATATTTGTCTCCAGCAGCTTTTCCACTATAGGCACATCCACAATCAGTGTTTGAAAAACTCCATTTAATGCACCTGCCTCAATAAATATGTCTTCAATTTTTTTTGCACAGCCACAAACGTTAGGTGCATGTTTCAGCAATGTAACATTACCAGCCATCAGCGTAGGTGCCGCATAGCGGAACACCTGCCAGAAGGGAAAATTCCAGGGCATGATTGCAAGTACGGCACCAATGGGTTCATAACTGACAAAACTTTTTGTGTAACCGGCCTCCAGCATTTCATCCTTCAAAAAGTTTGCTGCATGTTCGGCATAATATTCACACACATAGGCACATTTTTCTACTTCTGCTTTTGCCTCTGCAATCACTTTGCCCATTTCATGGGTGATGAGTGCTGCCAGTTCATCCCTATCACGTTTTAAAATGGCGGCTGCATTTTTTAACACAGCCGACCTGTGTTCGATGGAGATGGTTTTCCATATAGCAAAAGCATTTTCCGCAGCATGGATGCAGTGATTTACCGTTGCATCATCCATCAGCGGATATTCTGCAATCACTTCCTGTGTGTATGGATAGATGGATTTGAAAACCATGCTGTTGTTATTATTTTTCTTTTTTAATTTTTGTTGCTACTGCTGCTGCTGCAAACCTTCCTGTTTGTGCAGCGCCATTCATAAATCCCTGAAAGGGGCCGCTCACATGTTCTCCTGCAAAGAAGATGTTGCCTACGGGTGCTGCTTCCCATCCGGCAATGGTGCTGTACTGTCCTTTCTTAAAAGATGTGTAGCCGCCTTTTGCAAA
>JAYWIB010000636.1:0-6918 GCA_043789265.1 Chitinophagaceae bacterium | reverse complement strand
TTTTTCATGCGCTTACAGAAGCATTTAGCAGCCTTGCTGAATGGGATGCCCATTCAATAGAAATTGTTTTTAAAAATCTTGCTATACAAAAAAATATTAAGCCGGGAGAATTGCAAATGATGCTAAGGGTAATGCTGGTAGGCAGCAAAATGGGGCCGGCTGTGGCAGTGATTGCAGAAATGATTGGAAAGAATGCAACAATGATAAGGATAAAGAATGCAATTGATTTTTTTGGCTAATTTCATTTTACTATGAGCAGACCCATACGTGTATTGGTTGCCAAAGTTGGCCTTGACGGGCACGACCGCGGCGCTAAAGTAATTGCTGCTGCATTGAGAGATGCAGGCATGGAAGTAATTTATACCGGCCTTCGCCAAACGCCGGAAATGGTGGTGAATGCTGCATTGCAGGAAGATGCAGATGCCATCGGCATAAGCATATTAAGCGGCGCACACAATACAGTATTTCCTAAAATCATCAGGCTGATGAAAGAAAAAGGAATGCATGATGTGCTGCTGACCGGCGGCGGCATTATTCCTGATGATGACATGAAGGCATTGAACGAGATGGGTGTGGGCAAACTATTTTCGCCAGGCACTACTACCACTGAAATAGCTGCTTATATAAAAGAGTGGGTAAAGGATAACAGAAGTTTTTAAATAAAACACATGCAAAGGCAAATACGAAAATTTAATTCTTTTGAAGAGCAGGAAAAATTTGCGCTTGATCAAATGAGGCAAACCACTGTAGCTGAGCGTTTCAAAAGTCTTTTGCAAATGCAGCAATGGACAAAATTATTTCACCCTGAAAAAGATACTGCCAGAAAAATAACTATACAGAAAAATGGATTTGCTAAATGACGAATTTTTACTGTTCTTAAAATGTGCAGGGCAAAATAATTTGCGCTATATGCTTATTGGCGGGTACGCAGTAAATTATTATGGATATGTGCGTAACACTAAAGACATGGATGTATGGATTGCACCGTATAATGAAAACAAGCTAGCTTTTATTAATACATTGTTATGCATGAAATATTCCGCAGATGAAGTGGCATTTTTACACAACGAAGATTTTACTCAACCTTTTGTAGGAAATATCGGTTCTGCCGAAAATACCATTGATATCCTCACAGTTGTGCATCACACGCTTTCGTATGATGAAGCGGAAAAAAATAAAAATACATTTGAAATTCAGGAGGGCATATTCATGCAACTTGTTCCATATAATTTTTTAATGGAAATGAAATTGTTTGCACGCCGTGATAAAGATTTGTGGGACATTGCGAAGCTTGAAGAATTAAGAAGTAACACTAAGTCATAACTATTCCAACTACTCATCAACATGTACAGTACAATTCTTACCGAATACACAGAAAATATTTTAACCATTACCATTAACAGGCCGGATAAACTAAATGCACTAAATAAAGATGTATTTACCGACTTAAGCAATGTGGTGGATGAAATTAACAGCAATGCAGCAATAAAGTCTGCCATCATTACCGGCGCAGGCAATAAGGCTTTTGTAGCCGGTGCAGACATTACTGAATTTACCGGGCTTGATAAAACAGCAGCGATGGCGCTTGCAAAACGTGGACAGGATATTTTTTTTAAAATTGAAAACAGCCGCAAGCCCATTGTAGCTGCAGTAAATGGTTTTGCGCTGGGTGGTGGCTGTGAGCTGGCAATGGCCTGCCACTTCAGGGTAGCCAGCGACAATGCAAAATTTGGCCAGCCAGAAGTAAATCTTGGGCTGATACCAGGCTATGGAGGTACACAACGACTTGTTCATTTAATTGGAAAAGGCAAGGCCATGGAAATGCTGATGAGCGCCCAAATAATAGATGCACAAGAAGCAAAAACACTTGGACTGGTAAATTATGTAACTACAGCAGACACGCTAATAGAGCATACAAAAAAAATATTAACACTCATCAACTGCAAAGCCCCCCTTTCAGTTGCAGGGTGCATACAGGCGGTCAACGCCGTATTTGATGAAACCACCAATGGCTTTGATGAAGAAATAAAACAATTTGGAAATACCTTTGAAACGGCAGATATGAAGGAGGGCACAGCGGCTTTTTTAGAAAAACGAAAAGCGGTATTTACAGGAAAATAAACAACCGGCAACAAAACAACATCAACCAATAAAAGCTACAACTCAAGTATGGAATTCAGGATTGAAAAAGACACAATGGGTGAAGTAAAAGTGCCTGCTGCTGCTTATTATGGCGCACAAACCCAGCGCAGCATTGATAACTTTAAAATAGCCCAGGATATCAACCGCATGCCAAAGGAAATCATTCAGGCCTTTGCTTATTTAAAACAGGCGGCTGCCCTTACCAATACCGAAGCAGGTGTGCTGCCAAAAAAAAAATCTGTACTGATTGGTAAGGTATGTAAAGAAATTCTTGACGGCAGGTTGAATGATTTTTTTCCATTGGTGGTATGGCAAACGGGCAGCGGCACACAAAGCAATATGAACGTAAATGAAGTGATTGCCTATCGTGGCCATGTATTAAATGGCGGCAGCCTTACTGACAAAGAAAAATATTTACATCCCAATGATGATGTAAATAAATCTCAAAGCAGCAATGACACTTTTCCTACAGCCATGCACATTGCGGCCTATAAAATTTTAATGGAAGTAACCATACCCGGCATTGAAAAACTCTGCAACACGCTACAAAAAAAATCTGTCGCTTTTAAAAAAGTGGTGAAGATTGGCCGCACGCATTTTATGGACGCCACACCGCTTACCCTTGGCCAGGAATTTAGCGGCTACACATCACAGTTAGATCATGGATTGAAAGCCATAAAAAACACACTGGCACATTTGAGTGAGCTGGCGCTGGGCGGCACCGCCGTAGGTACAGGCATTAATACGCCGCCGGATTATGCAGTTAATGTGGCCAAACATATTGCGGCACTTACCAAACTTCCGTTTGTAACTGCACCTAATAAATTTGAAGCGCTGGCAGCACACGATGCCATTGTGGAAGCACACGGCGCATTAAAAACTGTGGCAGTCAGTTTAATGAAAATTGCCAACGATATCCGCATGCTTTCTTCCGGCCCACGGTCAGGCATAGGCGAAATTTTTATTCCCGACAATGAGCCCGGCTCTTCCATTATGCCGGGAAAAGTAAACCCCACTCAATGTGAAGCACTCACTATGATTGCAGCGCAGGTAATGGGCAATGATGTTACCATTGGCATTGGCGGCAGCATGGGTCACTTTGAACTGAATGTATTTAAGCCGGTAATGATTTACAATTTTTTACACAGTGCCCGGCTAATTGGTGATGGCTGTGTGTCATTCAATGATAACTGTGCAGCAGGTATTGAACCCATTAGAGAAAACATAAAAAAGCACGTGGACAATTCATTGATGCTGGTAACGGCACTCAATACCAAAATTGGTTATTACAAAGCTGCCGAGATAGCGCAGAAGGCACACAAAGAAGGCACTACTTTAAAAGAGATGGCTGTTAAACTGGGCTATGTAACACCTGCTGAATTTGATGCCTGGGTTATTCCTGCGGAGATGGTAGGCAAAATTTAAATAATTTATCTTGATTGAGGCACAAGATTGCAAAAAGTCTTGTGCCTTTTTTTTATACTGCTAACACGAACGCATTATTGCCTGCGGGATACAGCAACATTACTGCACTATTATTTTTTCAAAAGCTGCAGGTATACCATAGCCATTGTAAATTTTTAGAATATACATACCCGCAGGCAGGCGGCTTACATTTATTTCAAATTTATCTCTTATGGTTTTGCCTTCCAGCACAGTCCTGCCAGACACTGTTGCCAACTGGTAACGCAGCGGCCTGCTGATATTTCTTTTGACGTCAACTTTTAAAAGGGATGCCACAGGATTGGGATAAATGTTGAAATTACGGGCGGTGCTGCTGTTTCTGCCACTGCTATTTTCTGTTACAGATAACACACCACCTGTATACTTATACTCAAGTATGCAGCCCCTGTCAGTAACGGCAGCGCTGCCGCCCGATGGCCCGGAAGTAGCGCCCACACTGTCTGTTACGATATAGATGGAGGTGCCGTCATTTGAAATAACCACATCACGGAAACGGTTAAGTGCACTTTCATCCCTAAAATACTGAATGACGGAATCCGGTGCCGATAAAGATCCAGTACCGGCTGCATTTAATTTTAAACGGTACAAGGCACTTGATTTTAAAGTGGTAATGAGCAGGCAGTTTTTCCAGTTGGGAATTTTATTACTGAACGGATAATATGCAATGCTGCTGGGTGCCAGTGTAGGATTGGTAAGCCAGTTGCAGCCACTGCCGCCCGGTGGTATACCGGGATATAAATCAAAGACAGGATCCTTTAAACGGGGATGAGAAAAACCTGATTCGTTTAGCCCCGAAGCTGATTGCACAGCAGAGCATTCGCCACTGTATGCGCCGCAGTTTCCGCTGGCCGACCATTGATAATATTTATACCATACATTGTCTTTTTTACCGGCAATCCTGGGCCACCCATAATTGTTGGCGCTGTCAATAATATTTATTTCATCATCACTTGCAGGCCCCTGTTCCGAACTGTATAACTTTCCTTTTGGAACAATTGTATTGTTTACATCTTTTTCAAAACTAAGCCCCTGCGGATTGCGGTGTCCATAGCTCCATATATGGGTACGAACGCCGTTTAAAAACGGATTGCCTGCAGGTATTGAGCCATCCATATTCAGCCGCAAAATTTTTCCATTGTACCGGTGTAAATCGCCTGCCGTTATTTGTGCCGCAGTGGGTAAATATTGTGCTTCTATAGAATCGCAGGCATTGGCATATTGGTTAGCGCCACGGTCGCCTACGGTGTACAACAATTTGTAATCAGGAACAGAAGGAGTACCAAAATTTCCAATTATCAATCGGCCACCATTGTGATCATTACTGCCATGTATACCATTTAATAAAACCACTTCATTTTTTAATGTATCGCCAAAAGGAAATGCAGTTGATTTTGCATATTGATACCGCACAATTTTTGTTCTTCTTTTGCCCGATGAATCATAGCAATATGCCAGGTATACATACTCGGTACCCTTGCCTTTATTTAGATCCGGATGCAGTGCAATACCAAACATCCCATCCTGCGAAATACTTAACGAAGCGCCGCTGCCTGCGGTTGTAAACTTTACTTTAGCGCTGATATTCAGCAGTGTTTTTTTATTCCCGTCATTGCTGTTTATTCTTATCACAAAGCCTCTTCTTTCTGTAACCCACAATGAATCGTTCAGACCCATAATCATAGCAAAGGGATGACGCAGCCTGCCTGAAGCAGTATTGGCATTTACAATTCTTTTAGGTGCAAATATTTCGCCGGGAGGCTGTGCCATTGCCGGCAAATAAGCAGCCGTGATAAAACAAAATAAGATATACAGGGAAGGTTTCATAGCTGGAATTAAAAGGATGGGTTGGTATATGTACTGAAACAATAATCATTCCATTAGTAAAAAATTAGGTACTGCCTGCTGCAGATTTTTTTAATAAAAAATTTACAATAAACTGTATGCATTGCCTGTATAAAACAAATCAGAACGTTGAAAAAAAATAATTAGTATCTAAAAAAAATTGCACCGGGTAAAATAAATTGTACACAGGCTGCGTTATAATAATACATTAATAAGATTAGCCTGTAATCTTGTTCATCCATTTAAAGCCGTACCTGTACTATGATAAAATTATACCCTTCTTTTTTTAAAGCATGTCCGATATAAAAGTTGCAATTTTTTGTAAAGCTGTTGCTGTAAATTTCTTTTGGAATAAAAAAAATACGGCCACAGCTGGCAAAAATATTTATTAAAGAGAAGCCCATTATTTTTAAATGCAGGAATGGTATATCAAAGAAACCAACGTGCTATGAAAATACATTTACCTTTTTGTTGCCGCATACTGCTGCCGGCTTTATTGTTGATTTTTTTTCAACCGCAATCAATGGCGCAGGTACAAACAGGAAAGAGCTATGCCAACATCAGCAAAGGAACCAATGGCGGCACTTTTGAACCAGGCGATACGCTTGAAATCCGCTCCTGCATTGCTGTTGGCAATACTGCTGGCTTTTCCATCACACAGGTAAGATACAATGATACCATCAACAGCAATTTTACCTACATACCCGGCAGCCTTAAAATTATTACCAACGAGGGACTAACATTCCGTGCCTTTACCGATGCTGCTGCAGATGATGCAGGCGTGTATGAGGCCGTTACAAAAACCCTGCGGATTAACTTAGGAAGCTCTGCCACTGCGGCTGTAACTACCGGTAATGCTGCTGCTACCGGAGGCACCATTGCCAATACACACAAGCCTTCTTTTTATGGCAATGTATGTATAATGGTAGCATCTTTCCGGATAAAAATAAACAATGCACTTGCTTACAATACGCTTATAAGTTTGGCCGGCGGTGCCTTCAGGTATACCAATGGAGCCACAGCTGTAACGGTGCCTTTTACTGCCTACAAAATGATGCTTGTAAAAAACCTGGCAAGCTGCGGCAATTTTATTGGCGCCAATGCTGTAGTGGAAAATGGCGGCACCTTCGGCAGCGGAAACACACAAAACAGATCGTCCTCCGCATTGGTACCGGGCTATACATTTGCCAACTTTGCAAGTGGCGCTCCCAATGATGGTCTATATGGCGTGTGTAATAACAGCAGTGCCACAGGCGCCACAAACAATGCAGTACCCATACCAGATCCATCCCGTGTGTTTACAGTATGGGATATTATTGGCGACCATACAGGTGCGGCCAGCGCTGCATTGGGTAATGCTCCTAAAGCACCCGGTACTGCCGGCGGCTACATGGCGGTGGTAAATGCCAGCTATGCCATTAGCCAGGCAGTGCAGCAGTCAGTTACTAATTTATGCCCCAATACCTATTA
>JAYWIB010000635.1:0-6921 GCA_043789265.1 Chitinophagaceae bacterium | reverse complement strand
AAAAAAACTGCAGGCAAGGGTCAACAAAAGCGTTTTCATACTTATTAGTTTTTTAGTGATAAAAGAATGTAGGCAGCACTACAATGCAAATTCCCTGCTACAAATTTATTTGAGTGATAACGTGTTTGGCGGGCAATATCTTTTGAAGGTGTTGTGGCATTATGCAATAGCAAGCCACAAATACAAAATAACGTATCCATAAAAAAACTGCCAGGCATTGCCCGGCAGATAGTGCTTTATACCGACTACAGATACTAAATAGTCCAAACTTTTTTCTGTCGGCATAATACCATCTAAGATTTATAAATCAAGATGGTATTATTTATCAATAAAATTATTCCAATGGTTTATAGTCTTTAAATATTTTTAAAGGTGTGCTGTCTGCTTGCTGCTGGTATTCTTTCCACCTGCCGTTAAAAAATGCATTGCCTTTTTGTACGGCTTCGTCCACCAGTTGCTCTGCCATCTTTATCAGGCCAAATTCCTGTGCATCAGGCAGCTTTGGCTTATTCATTACCTCATCCCGTGCAGCATCCAGCCGGCTTTCCGGCGTTACCTGGTATGGTGTGCCGTAGCCTTGTTTTTCCCGTGGCTTGCCCAATATAAAATTGCGGACAGCTTTTATTGAATCCGTCATTGCTTTACCTTTTTTCCGCAGGCTGTCAGCTTCCGGTGTCTCTATATTCTTTAAGGCAGCTTCTACTTTTGCAATAGTTTCATCTGCTTCGGTTAAGCGGTCTGTAAGTTCCAGCAGCCTGCTGCTGCTTTTATTAATCCTGTTTACGGCAGCCATTTTTGCATCATATAAATTTTTGCCGGCACCAGTGGCAGGGTCGGGTAATATTTGCAGCATGGTGGAATCGCTCTCCTTATCAATTTCCACCACCAGTTTATACCTGCCGGGAAATACCTGCATACCCGCCGGTTCTTCTTCACCTTTTTTTGGTTTTGGTGCACCAGGTTTGCGAATGCCTTTCATTTCGTAGCCCCAATACTGCCTGTTAAAACCACTGTCGGCTTTTACTTTAATGGTACGGATAAGTTCGTTTGCCTCTGTGTAAATTTTTACAAAAGCAGAGTCGGCAATTATTTTATCAGATGCGCTGGTATCAGTGGTGCTGGCTGATTTTTCTTTAGCAATTTTTTCCGCTTCTGCTTTTGCCTGCGGCGATTTTTTGTAAAAGAATGAAAAGGCTGCACCCTTTGTTCTGTTTTGCCCTTCATACATTCCCCATGTGCTGTAATCGTAGCCCGGCGCATTTCTTTGTTTTACCATATAAGCAACAGGCGGTTCAAACACCGTTAACGAATTTGCGTAAACCAATCCATTTTGTGCGGCTGCTTTGCGCAGGGGTCTTATATCGTCCAGTATATACATGGCTCTTCCAAAGGTGGCGATACATAAATCTGCTTCTCTTTCCTGTATGGCCAAATCATAGGTGGATACGGATGGGTAACCATTTTTCCATTGCTGAAAATTGCTTCCGTTGTCAAAGCTTACCCACAGGCCCTGTTCCGTGCCAGCAAAAATTAAATTGGATTCGGCCACATCCTGTATTACACAAAGTGCAAATCCTTTTACTTTTTTTTCATCCAGCATTCGTTCCCATGTTTGTCCAAAATTTTTGGTACGAAAAATATAAGGTTTAAAATCGCCGCGGCGGTAATCGTTGCACACCACAAATGCTTCAGCGGCATTGTGTCTGCCTGCACGTATCTGCGGCACCCATGCACCCACGGGCATGCCGGCAATTTTGTCCCGGAAATTTGTCCATGTTTTTCCGCCATCTTTTGTCAACTGTACATTCCCATCATCGGTACCCACCCACAGTACGTTGCTGTCTTTAACAGAAGGCTCTATGCAGATGATGCTGTTGTAATTTTCTGCACCTGTAATATCAATAGAAAGTCCGCCGTTTTCATCCTGCCGCTGCTGAGCAGAATCATTGGTGGTAAGGTCGGGCGAAATGATCTGCCAGTTTAGTCCTTTATTGTTGCTGCGGTGTACAAACTGGCTGCAGTAATAAATGATATTGGCATTACCGGGTGCCTGCGCAAAAGCAGCATTCCAGTTAAAGCGCAACCTTGTTTTTATATCGGGCAAGGGTGGTTTTAAATTCATTTGTTCGCCGGTAAGTATATTGTATTTGCCCAGCTCGCCGCCCTGGCTCATAGCATATATCCAGTTACTGTTTTCAGGATCGGCTGCCACATCAAAGCCATCACCATCCCAAAGGTTTTTCCAGTAATAGTTACGTATGGGCCCATTTACCCAGGTATAAGAAGGCCCATGCCAGCTTCCATTGTCCTGCATGCCGCCCATTACATGATAGGGTATTTCATTGTCGGTATTGATGTGATAAAATTGACCCACCGGTAACTGTTCATCCAACTTCCAGCTTTTGCCCCTGTCTCTGCTTATGCCGATACCACCATCATTGCCATCAATAATAAAATCAGGATTATTGGGATGTATCCAAAAGGCGTGGTGATCCGGATGAATACCAAAGTAAGGTATCAGCACTTTAAATGTTTTTCCACCATCTTCACTCACAGAAATTTTTTGATAAATATTGTACAGCCTGTTTTCATTTTTTGGATCTACCCGTATGTCCTGAAAATAAAATGGCCTGTTGGTTACATCATCTGCATTGTTGTTTATAAGTTCCCATTTAAAGCCGCCATCCTCCGTTTTGTACAAACCATTTTTAGATGATTCTATCAATGCATACATCCGCTTAGGCTGGCTGGCTGCAATGGCCAGACCAATGCGTCCATAATTTCCGTCGGGCAAGCCTTCTTCCTTACCCAGTTTTTTCCATGTTTTGCCGGCATCATAAGTAATGTACAAACCGCTGCCGCTGCCACCGCTTTTAAAGCTGTAAGGCGTGCGGCGGTGCTGCCACATGCCGGCTACTAATTTATTAGGATTGCCGGGATCCATCACAAGGTCGGCACAGCCGCTGCTGTCATTGGTGTGCAGCACCAGGTTCCAGGTATCCCCTCCATCCATCGTTTTATACACACCTCTTTCAGCATGTGCTGCATAAGGGTTGCCTATCGCTGCCGCATACACGATATTTGGATTAACGGGATCGATAATAATGCGGTGGATATTTTTTGTTTTTTCCAGCCCCATCATTTTCCAGTTTTTGCCTCCATCCAGGCTTTTGTAAATACCACCGCCAATGTTCAATGAGTTTCTTGGATTGCCCTCGCCGGTGCCTGCCCACAATACAGCGGGATTGCTTTGCTGCACAGCTACTGCTCCAATATTTAACAGCGGCTGCTCATCAAAAATTGGCTGCCAGGTACTGCCGCTGTTTTCTGTTTTCCATACGCCGCCTGATGCTGTACCGAGGTAGATAATCTCAGGATTGGTCACCACTGCATCAATGGAAGTAACCCGGCCGCTCATACCGGCAGGGCCTATGCTGCGTGCTTTTAAATTTTTAAATTGATCTGCGGAAATTTTTTGTGCCGTAAGATGGTTGACACTTAATAAAAACAAAAAAACTGTCAGTTGCTGCAATGTTTTCTTCATACATTTTTTTTTAAGGGGATGAAGGTGCAGCTAAAATATAAAAAAGCAAAACAAACTTTATAAGTGGAAACAAAACCTTTCTCATTAAAAAATATTTCACTTAACACAAAAATGAAGATGAATAAAACCGTTATTTAATTTTAAAAAAATAAAAGCCTTACGCTTCTTATTCAATTAAATTAATTGTAAGAAGGCAAAGCTTATCAGTTATTGCAAGGAAAAATAATGCTTACTCTTTTTTGCCGGCTTCGAAATTTTTTTCGGCATCTTTAGCTTTTTCAAAATCGAGGATAACGGAATTGATGCAGTACCTCAATCCTGTTGGCGGCGGCCCATCTTCAAATACATGACCTAAATGTGCCTTGCACCGGCCACACATTACTTCGGTGCGGTTCATGCCATACGCATTGTCCGGCGCATAAATAATGCTTCCTTTAGATATGGGTTCAAAAAAACTTGGCCAGCCGCAACTGCTTTCAAATTTTCCATTGCTTGCAAACAGTGGATTACCGCATGCATTACAATAATACGTACCCACTTCTTTGTGCAGATTGTATTTACCGGTAAAAGGGCGCTCAGTGCCTTTTTCACGGGCTATTTCATACACTTCGGCAGGTAAAATTTTTTTCCACTCCTCATTGCTCACGTTTACTTTAGCTGAATCTGTTTTGGAAAATACGGGATTGTCTTTTTTATTTGTCTCCATTTTTTTGGTATTTATTTGACTGTTGCATGAAATACATATGCTTATACAAAATAGTAAAACCGGAAAACTGTACATTCTTTTTTTCATACCTGTTGAATATTTTTTAACCGTAGTTTTTTAAATTACGAAGTGTGAACAGGGAAAGTTTTTCAACAGTTTCTGCCAGATGTTAAAGGATTTTTAAAGTTCAACTATTATATTTGCTGCTTCTTTAACAACGGTTATCAGCACAATATGTTCAATTTAATACTTTTCGGCCCCCCGGGCAGTGGCAAAGGTACGCAGAGCGAAAAACTAATTGCTAAGTATGGATTAAAACACCTTAGCACCGGCGACCTGCTGCGTTCTGAAATTGCACAACAGACTGCACTGGGCTTGGAAGCAAAAAAAATTATGGATAAAGGGCAGCTTGTTCCCGATGCTGTAGTAATTGGTATGATTAGTTCCGCACTGGATGCCAACCCGCAGGCAAAAGGTTTTTTATTTGATGGCTTTCCCCGTACGGCTGCACAGGCAGAAGCTTTGGACAATTTGCTTGAATTAAAACATGCATCCATTGGTATAATGCTGGCGCTGGAAGTAAGCCAGGAAGAACTGGTAAAGCGGCTGCTGAAACGTGGACAGACAAGCGAACGAAGTGATGATACCAACGAAAATGTAATAAGAGAACGCATTGCAGTGTACCATAGTAAAACATCTGCAGTGGCGGATTATTACAGGCAGTTTGGCAAAGTGATTTTACTAAAAGGCGAAGGTTCGGTGGATGAAATTTTTGAACGGCTTTGCAAAGAGATTGATGACAGGTTATAAATAAATAAACAACTAACTATAAAAGAGCAGGCTGTACAAGGCCTGCTTTTTTATATTGCAATAAAAAATGGATTACGATAAACTGCACTTTATAAAAAACGATTTTTTACAAAAGGTAAAAACACTGCAGGCTGCTGCCGCAGGCAATTGGGGTGTGATGAATGCACAGCAAATGGTGGAGCATGTGTCTGCATTTTTTAAAGTATCCACAGGGCAGATTGTGTTTCCACTGGCTACAGCACCGGAAGATTTACCAAAGTACAAGGCATTTTTACTAAGCGATAAAATGTTCAGGCAAAATACAAAAGCACTTGTACTTCCCGCCGAAGCGCTGCCCCTTCGCTTTGCTGATATGCAGTCGGCACTGGATGAGTTGCAGCAATCAATAGAACATTTCTTCTGCAGATTTGAGCATGAGCAGGGGTTGATAACACAGCATCCTGTTTTTGGCGATCTTAATTTTGAAGAATGGGTGCTGCTGCATTACAAACATGTTACCCATCATGCACGCCAGTTTGGGTTGATGGAATAACCACAGCAATTTTTATTGCTGATTGCGGGAATTGTTTTTTATGATGGCCTTTACTGCTTCCATTTTACGATCTGTTCCTTTTATTATGGCATCAGCCGCAGGCGGCACATATATATCTGGTGGCACACCCCGCCCGTCTTTAGGTACGTGCATGTACTGTACCAACCTGAATACCGGCAGGCGTACACGAAGTTTGGTATGGGGCAATACAATATCAGGAATCATTATGCCATTGTTGCCATGCCAGCCACCACCGGCATCTTCACCCATTAGTGTAACATTGGCCTGACCCTTTACTGCATTGCAAAAAAGAGTGGAAGCCGAAAAGGTAGGCCCGTTCATTAATACAAATACCTGCCCATCAAAATGATTTTTTGATTTGGGCTTAAAAAATTTTCTTTCGTAATATCCAAAGTGCCGGTTGCCATCTGCTCTTTTTTTGGTAAGAAAAAATAAACCGAGGTTAGTTAAAAATCCCTGCCGGATATTTTTGGTGTAAGGAGACAAAGATTTGCAAATGGCATGTGCACTGTCGGCCACTTTAAATGGCGTGTGGCGTATATATTTTGACAGCAGCACAAACATGCTGATATCGCCGCCGCCATTGTTTCTTACATCAATCACCAGGTTTTGTATGTGTGCTTTTTTTATTTTTTTAAAAGATTTTTTTATAAATGAACGCAAATGCCTGCCCCCGCCTGTGCTGAAAGTATTTAAAGAAAGCAAGGCCATGTTGAGTGTACTGTCAACAGAGAGAGAACGTTCACTCTCCCGCCTTTCTTTTTTAAACTGCTTACGGGAAATTTTAACCAGTGGAATGGTTTTCTTTTTCTTTGCAGTGTCTGCCGGTGGTGGCACCCACATGGGCAACAGCGCTGTTTTATTTAAGCCGCTGCTGTCAGTATAATCAACCCGGTAATTTTTATAGATGCCAAAAATATTGCGGTGGTAATAGGGAAAGTTAGCGCTTATGCGTATGTAATTTACATTGTCTGCATACCCGTCCAGCACGAGGTATTGAAACATTTGCTGAATTAATTTTTTGGCAGGCAATCCGTTGATGGAGGTAATGAATGCTCCTTTTTTTACAAGCGAATCTTTTTGATTGAGATTACCGGTCACCATCATCGTATCTCCCCATACTTTCAGCAGTAGTGGAAAAGAGGGAATGCGTTTGTCACGTGCATATTTATACCAGCTTTTGCTCATGCTGAAACTGGTATGGCCGCATCTTATTTTTTGAGTAAGCGGCGCCAGTATTTTCCAGCCAAACTGCAGCTCCGTCATACTGTCGGCAATGGCATGCTGCAGGCTGTCGAAATAAAAATC
>JAYWIB010000634.1:0-1976 GCA_043789265.1 Chitinophagaceae bacterium | reverse complement strand
GTGTGTTGCCGCCACCGCCAAACATCATGCCGCCTCCACGTCCGCCGCCACCGCCGCCACCGGATTGCTGTATCAAAGTTTTAGCCTGGTAATCGCCGCTTAATTGGATAGAAAAATTGGAAGGCAGTTTAAAATTGTTGTTCATTTTTGCAAACCAGCTCACTTGGCTGTTGTTGATGCCGCCGGGTATATTGGCTGCATTGAGCGTGGCTTTAAATACATTTATATTGGTATTAAGATCCCACCACTTTGCAATTTTATTTTTCACTGTCAGTTCCACGCCAAAAGTGTAAGTGCTGTTGGCATTGGCAAAAGTGGTCATCACCACCGTATCGGGCTTACTGCCAATGTTGGGATTGGGCAACTGGTATTGATACCTTGCAATCAGGTTACTTGTATTTTTAAAATAAGTTGTTGCCAACAAATTGTGGCCATTGGCAAGCTGGTTTTGATAAGAAAGTTCCAGCAGATTAGTAAATTCCGGAACAAGGTCAGGATTGCCTTTTGATAAATTCAGTGAATCACCATAATCCACAAAAGGTATCAGTTGAAAAAAATTGGGCCTGTTTATTTTACGGGAATAATTTAACTGCACATCCTGTTTGCTGCTGAGGGCATACGTAAAAAATGCACTGGGGAAAAGCGCAAAAGGAAAGCTGTTGGAAAAATCCTGGCTTTTACTGATGAGTGTACCATTGTACCGGGAGCTTTCTATCCGGATGCCGAGTTGATAATTTAGTTTTTTTATTTTTTGTGCATAGGTAAAGTAGCCGGCCAGCACACGGTCGTTGAATTTATATTGATTGTTCAATGCAGCAATTGTCTGGTACTGGCCGGTAAAGGGATTTTTAAAAAAATTATCATTGAAGCTGTAAAAATTCCTGACTGAAATTCTTGCACCTGATTCTATTTTTAGTTTATCTGAAATGGGGTTTTCAAAATCTATTTGTGAGGTTAAAATTTTAGTTGTGCCGCCACCGGAAGATCGCTCTGCCACCAGCGGTGTTTTTGCAATGGCATTGCTGTTAAAATATTGGGTGGCAAAATCATTGATGTTATTATTTTTACTGTAGTTATAATTTATATCTGCTGAAAGGTTTTTACCGGATTTTGCAAAATTGTGTTTGTAACTCAGCACGGCACCTTTATTCTGAAAATTATTTTTAGTATATACATTGCGGTTACCCGTTTCCGAAACCACTGCCGGATTATTGTTTAATACACTGTCTCTTTGGGTTACAATAAAATCAATATTCTTAAACTGCCCCCGGCTCATATTGCCCGATATGGTAAGGGTGTTTCTGTTGTCAATAAAATAATCTGCACCCAGGCGGGCAAATCCAAACAAGCCTCTGCCCACGGGATTGTTCTGCTGGTTTAAAAAAACAACAGCGCTGTTCCCAAAATCGGTTCTTGAAGTATTTACGTCGCTGATGGTTTTACGCATACCGAGCTGACCGCCTGCAAGCAGATTAATTTTTTGCTGCTTCAGGTTGATATCCCCGCCCATGCTGGGTCTTGCACGGCTGTCAATGGCTGCCCTTACATTGCCATTGTAGCCTGCCCTGCGGTTCTTTTTCAGCACTACATTCAGTATGCCTGCACCTCCGCCGGAGGCATCAAATTTTGCAGAAGGGTTGGTAATAATTTCAACAGTGGCAATGGCATCTGCAGGTATTTGCTCCAGCGACATGGTGGTGGGGCGGCCATCCACAAAAATTTGCGGCGATGCGTTGCGTAAAGCCACGTTGCCATCAATGTCCACATTCAGACCCGGAATATTTTTCATTACATCAACCGCAGTGCCGCCAATGCTCGTAAGATTTTTTTCTACATTAAAAATTTTGCGGTCGATACCCATCGTAAGCAGCGGGCGTGTACTGGTAACAGTTACATCCTGCAACTGGATGGCGTCTGTCTGCAATTTTATATTGCCCAAATCTTTGTCTACGGCATTCAGCATATTGCTCATATCG
>JAYWIB010000633.1:0-1980 GCA_043789265.1 Chitinophagaceae bacterium | reverse complement strand
AAAAACGGCTCGGAACAAAAATTATCCCATTTAAATTTTAAGTACGTTAAAAAAAATTAAACTGAAAATGGCTGGTGTTATTCTAAGAAATAAAAATCTGAAGTACAACTATTGCCGTAATTGGCAGGAGACTTGGATATAACAGTCTTACATTTTTAACGTACAAAAATCAATTATTTATGCAAACAACAAAATCATTTGAACAAAGTCTGCTGACTGAAGCAAATGGGAAATTAAAATCCGTATCAAGGAGAAACTTTCTTGGCTATTTTGGCGGAGCCTCTGCCCTGCTTCTTACCGCAGCCGCCTGTAAAAAAGATGATGATGTATCTGATGATGGTTTAAACTTAGGCAGCGGTGATGCTGGCGTTTTAAACTATGCGTATGCACTGGAGCAAATTGAAGCTGCTTTTTATACCAAAGTATTTGAGTCGCCTTTCAGTGGAATTACCGCACCAGAGAGTGCTTTGCTGGCCGACATCAGGGATCATGAAGTTGCCCATAGGGAATTTTTTAAATCTGCCCTCGGCACCGGTGCCATCGCTTCGCTGGAGCTGGATTTTTCCAGCATCAACTTCGGCAGCAGAGACAGTGTATTGGCTACAGCCAAAGCGTTTGAAGACCTGGGTGTAACTGCTTACAATGGAGCAGGAAAATTATTGACCAATCCAGATTATTTAACACTGGCCGGTAAAATTGTATCGGTAGAAGCAAGGCATGCTGCGTATATCCGGGACTTAATTAGCAATGGCACCTTTGCTGATAATACTGCACTGGATATGAACGGACTTGATAAAGCACGTACACCGGCTGAAGTGCTGGCAATTGCAGGCACGTACGTAAAAACAAAAATCAACGCAAGTAATTTACCAACCTCTTAAATTAAAATTGTATGAACATCAATAATATAATAACCGAAATAGAAAAGATAGATCCTGAAGTGCAGGGAAGACTGGACACCCGCAGAAGAGCAATGAAAAATTTTGCGAAATTTTCCGGGAAGGTGGCTCTTGCCTCTTTACCCATTGCGCTGGGTACCATGTTCAAAAAATCTTACGGACAAACGCCAGCCTCTGTAATAGACGTACTTAATTTTGCTTTAACACTTGAGTACCTTGAATCAAATTTTTATATTAAAGGTGTGGCAGCGCCAGGCCTTATACCTGCCGGTCCGGGGCTTACAGCTATCACCACCATCCGGGATCACGAAGCAGCTCATGTAAATTTTTTACGTACAGCAATTACTGCCAGCGGTGGTACGCCTGTATCTTTTACAGCCGACAGTTTTGACTTTACAGCCAAAGGAACTTTTGCAGATGTATTTAGTAACTACGATACATTTTTAGCAGTATCGCAGGCTTTGGAAGATACCGGCGTACGGGCATATAAAGGCCAGGCGCCAAACCTTATGAGCAACAATGATGTGCTTACGGCTGCATTGAACATTCATTCGGTGGAAGCAAGGCATGCAGCACACATCAGGCAGATGCGTAAAGCAAGAGGTGCGGATGTTAAGCCCTGGATAACCGGCAAAGAAACCGGCATTGGTGCAGCAGCGCAACCCAACTACAATGGTGAAGAAGTAACCACACAGGCAGGTGTTAATATTGTAAACATCAATGGCTTCACCATTAGTGCTGATGCGGCTTCAGAAGCATTTGATGAACCACTTACAAAAGATCAGGTAACTGCATTGGTAACACCGTTTTTTGCATAAATATAAAGTGATAAGAATGGCTGTGTACTACCGCAGTCATTCTTCTTCATAAAAATTAATTCAATCACAATTATTGTTTTTCTGCTTCATCCTGAAGCAATAAAATCTTTGGTTAAAATCAACAATTTGTCAGGCTTCGTCAGGATGTATCCATGCACACAGACTTATGGATGTGCAACTCTAATCATGCACATACATATCATACAAGCCTGCGGCAATCCTTTATTAAAATAAAAATTAAAAATATGACAACATTATCAACC
>JAYWIB010000632.1:0-1982 GCA_043789265.1 Chitinophagaceae bacterium | reverse complement strand
GTGGTAACCGGAAATTCTCTTTTGAATGCCATTGTATTAGCATCATACACCATTACTTTATTTACATTGCTAAAGGCTGCAAATAATTCTGTTTCTGTGGCATACAATCCAGTTACAGAAGGCACCATGTCCACATTCGTTTCAAACATTGCCTTAAAATAAGTGTACGGTGCCTGCCCCTTCGCATCGGAAAACGGGGTACCAGTTTTAATATCCGCTTTATTTCTTCGGCTTACACCCGACCATTCTTTACCAGCCACAGGCCACTCATTCACCCCAACCAATCCTCCATTTTCATTACCTATTTCGCCGGAAAAATATACATAGGTAGCATTGGCAGTTACTTCAAAGCCACCATACCTGCCCCAGCCAAAGCAGCCTTCACCATGATACACTACACCATCTTTAACCTGGTTATATTGCCCTCCGCCTTCTTCCCATCCTACGTTGGTATAAACAGTTCCATCTGGTGATACAAACATACCTTCAATGCCTTGCGGAACATGGGCATTTGGGTCTGCATTGCTGTTGCCCAGCCAGGAGTTTTTAACGCCGGTTAACGGCTGTGCATGCACGTTTAATGCAAAATATATTAAAATAGCCAGTGCAATGCTGTAGTGCCAACCAATATTTGAAAAGCAACTTAAAGCGGGTAGATTTTTTTTCATTGTAATCGTTTATAATATTTAATTAAAAACAGTTTCTTACAATGAAAATATGTTCAGTCCAATAAGTTGGTTCATCTACAAATAGTGTTGATTCGATTTTCCAATCAATGATTTTTATTGGAATTTAATGGCTGGGGTTTTCAAGCAATCTCCTTTAGGATAAAAGAATAAATATGATTGTCCGTTTTACAATCATTGGTACATGTATAACAATGCTGTAAATTAATTGTACCATGAACCACCATAAATAATATTTATTGCGCCAGGTTTAAGATTAATTTAAAAAGGGATGTATGATAAAACAAAAGGAATATTCAGCCATCTTATTTTTGTGGTGAATACTCTTAAATGTATCGGAACGGTTTTTCAAACAGGAATTTATTTTTCAAAACTAAACTCCAGTTCATTGGCCCAATGACGCTTCCAGTCCACCATAAACGAACCATTTATTTTTGAAACACTTCTTTCTTTGGAAAGCTCCATGCAATCATTACTGGTATTATCATTTACCCTATAAGAAAATTTGATTGTCTGATTACTATCTAATTTTTTCTTTACCTCCAGTATTTCACTCCATGGTATGGCGGCTTCTATAATCCTTGTATTGCCATTGCGGGTAATTACCAAAGCCCCATTTTTTACTACACCGTCAATTGGCGATGCAGTTTGCCTGGGGAAAAAATGTTTATGCGGCATACCTGGTGCCCTCAACCGCCAAATTTCTGTACCGCCGCCATACCTTGCTGCCACTGGGTTTAAAGCATATTCGTAATCAGTACATTGATAGTTTGTATAACCATTCATCGTTCCGGGAGGATAAGGATATAAATCTTTTTGTTCCTCATTCAGTACATTGAAAGCAATCTGTATATTATCATGATTGGCAAAATTTCCGGAAGGCAACTCAGGGTCTTTGCGGTAAGAATAACGCCGTACATTTTTCGGCCAGGTCAATTCTGCTAATGGCTTTTTTAAAAACTGACTATCAGGAATATCATCTTTACCAGCATGTAAACTGATGCTGTTATCAATACGGGAAAAACTAAACGCATTAAATGCCGGGCCATTAAAAAATTGTGCAGCTAAACCTTTGTTGGTTGAATAATTCTTTTGATGAGATAAAAATTGAGCCGGTATTATTTGCTTTGGCTGATGTTTACTTTGCCAGGTAAATTGCATATCAACTGCATCCCATTCTTTCGACAATTCAATTTTTATAGCGTAGGTCTTATTGGCACCTAAAAATATTTTTCCTGTTGATGTTGGCTTGATTGTATTGTACCAGTTATCAATCACCAGCTTATTGTTTATCCA
>JAYWIB010000631.1:0-1985 GCA_043789265.1 Chitinophagaceae bacterium | reverse complement strand
GCTGTGTTCAAGCAATAAGTGCAACTTTTGCTTTTAGTAAATGTACCTCATTAGGAGTTTTATAATCAAACTTTCTAACGGGTCTGTTATTAATTATTGTTTCTACTTTTTTTACATCCTTTGCAGTCACTTCATTAAAGTCTGTTTTCTTTGGATAAAATCTTCTTATTACGCCGTTTCTATTTTCAACGCTTCCTTTGTCTTGTGAGGTATATGGTCTTGTAAAAAAAGTTTTTATGTTAAGCTCATTTGCAATTTCTTGATGCAAGCCAAAAGCCTGGTCATTATCAAAGGTCATTGTTTTTAAGTACGGGTTATTTTTCATTCTTTTTAAAATCAGCTTCTTTATATGCTTTGGTTTTTTAGAGTTTATTTTATCAATGGTTGTTATTAAAGTTGCCCTGTCCAGCATTACTAAAAGGCCACTCTGATGATTTTTTCCTATGATTAAATCCACTTCTATATCACCCAACCTTTTTCTTCTTTCTGCCAGTTTTGAACGCTTTTCAATAGAGATACGATTAGGTATCAAACCTCTGTTATCCTTATAGTTACCACGTTTTCTGCGTCGCCTGCCATGTTTTAAAAGCTTATACGTTTTCTTAAATTCACAATGCTCTTTTCTATTGCTAAATTTCGATTCCCATATAAACTTATAAATGGTTTCATGGCTCACTCCTTTTTTATTTTCCTTTTGCCATTCAGCACTTATTAATTCTGGACTCAGTTTTTCTACTGTCATTTTGTTCAGCATATCAGCTTTTAATTCGGTTGAAAACAACAATTGCTTGGGTTTATCTTTATGACGAATCATTGTTTTCATTTGTGCTTTTTCAGCACAATAAACTCTTGCACCAATACCACGTTTAGGAACATTTCTGTTTAGTTCTCTGCAAATCGTTGACTTGTTGACACCAATTATTTTTGCTATAGAACTTTGAGTATGCCCACCGCATATTAAGCTCTGTATTTGGTATCTTTGACCAAGGGTGAGCTGAGAATAGTTTTTTGTCATCGCAACACAAATTTCGGTTTTCAGTTTCATCCTCTCTTGAGGGGTACCCCTCAAGAGAGGATGAAAACCATGTGTTGCACTTATTAATTGAACTTACATGTTATAGCTTTATTGTAAATACAAACTAAGGTGTAAATAAAAATACATTTACATTTTAAATTTCAATTTCACTCTTATGATCCTTATTTCTACCCCCCCCCCATTTAGTTTACTTTTTTACTTAGTAAACTTTTTTCCCGGCAAGGCTCTTTACTTTCCTCTTTGTTTAACATCAAAAAAAACAGGCTTATGGCATAAACCAACATGAATACGGCGGTGCGTTGCATTGCTGTATAATAAGGGCGTACAGTATTGGGTTAATGCAAACACAGCCGAAAAACAGTAAGTTGCCTTACACTTATCCTTAGCCCGGGAAATAAATCATTAATCTTTTAGAAAATGAAAATCGAAATGAAAGTATTAAATGCATTGCTCATTACGATGAGTATTTGTGCTGTTGCTGTTTTTATACATGGTTGTAAAAAAACAGAAAAAATAAATGAACTCATAATTACAGAAGATGTATCGCAAAGAGTAAAAAAAGCTCTTGCAGAAAATCCGGAAATGGGGCGAATTATTTTGCCGGTAAATGAAAAAGTACAGGGGCATTGGGAAGATGGGAAAGGCAATATTATAACAACACTAAAAGGCAGCAACGCAAAAGCAAGATTATATGAGTGTGCGTCTGCAGCAGATGTTGCATGGCCTCCAGGTGCTACATTGGTTTCAATTGGTCAGGATTATAATTGCAACCAGGGTTATAAGCTTACGTTTACTTTTAACATCTCCATTTCAGTAAACCTCAGGCAAAGTTTTATTTGCTCGGGTACTACTAATACCAGCAAAGGAAGGATAAGAATAAAAAACAATACTTCTGGCGCCACCTTGTATTCCGATCTTGCCATTCCTGTCACATCTATTACTGACCTTG
>JAYWIB010000630.1:0-1985 GCA_043789265.1 Chitinophagaceae bacterium | reverse complement strand
GGAGACTTACACCGGAAGGAGGCAAGCGCTATTATAACTTTGGCTTAGTTGTGTTAAGGGGGGATATTTGCATTATTACCCTTTGCGGGGAGTAATTGATTGTATTGAAAAATAATTATAATTATAAAGGTGTATTATGAATGTAATAACGAAAAATACGCAACTTGATTACATAGACAGCCTGAGAGGGATAGCTATATTAATGGTTATTTTGGTGCATACAATTCAATCAGTTCAGAGCCCGAATTATTTTATAGATTCCTTTACAAGATTTGGACAGATGGGTGTTGTTCTTTTCTTCTGCCTTTCAGCTATTACACAATGTATGTCGCTGGAAAGAACCGGGGTAAATAAAAAAGAAATTCAAAACTTTTATGTTAAACGTTATTTTAGAATTGCTCCTTTGTATTATACAGGGATTGTATTTTACTTTATACTCACCATGTTTTTTAATCACTACAATCCTGAAAAAGCTGCCTTACATCAGCAATATAGCCTGCTGAATATCCTCGCTAATATTTTCTTTTTACATGGATTGTATCCTCCGGCAGGTGAGGTGGTTCCGGGTGGATGGAGCATAGGTACTGAGATGCTGTTTTATTTATTGGTACCCGGCATTTTTCTTTTGTACAAAAAAATCTCAAGCAATATATTTTATATTATCCTTCCTGTTTTATGTTTAGCAATCAGCGCTGTATTCTTTTATCTTGGGGAGCAGTATTTTAATTTTGAAGTAAAAAATAATTCATTTTGGTATTACAATCTTATTAATCACTTTCCTGTTTTTATTACAGGAATTTCTTATTACTTTTTGTCTACAAGAAAAAATTTTAAAACTTCTTTGCAATACATGCCCATCGTTGTGTCAGCATTTGTATGTTTGCTTATTGGCAATATCTATCTTTTTACAAAGCATTTTTCAATATCTGTAACGCCTTTTTTAGCTTCAGTTGCCTTTATAGTATTGATAATTATCTTTAAAAATATTAAAGGGTTGAATAGCAAAGTACTTATCAAAATAGGGCAATTGTCTTATTCAATGTATATATTTCATTTTGTGTTTGCATACCAGTTTTCAAGGATAATACTTGGCAAAATACTACCTTATTGCTCTGCTGATACCGCCTTACTAATTTGCTATATCGCTACCATTGTATTATCATTTTGCGTAGCATTGGTATCTCAAAAACTGATTGAACAAAAGGGCATTGTGTTAGGAAGAAAATTTCTTCAGTAAAAGATAACTCACTTGTTAGCGTGAAGGGTTAGTTTTTAAATTGGCAAGCTCTATGGAAACATTATTTATTTGTTCCTGCTGCTCAATGTTCGTTTTGTTTTGTTTAATAATATAAAGAGTAAGCTCTTCAATTTTCTTCAGCATTATTGCCTGGTTTTCGCCAAGGTCGATGCCGTCTTTTTTCACTTCTGCTTCATCAGGTACTTCGGGCAGGTGACTATGTTGCTTTAGGTAATTTTCTAAATCGGACAGTGGCAGAAGATGGTATTTTTCTTCAAAAACATAATCAGGCCAGTTGCCATATAGCTTCACTTTGGCTTTAGTAAACATAGCTGTTCCATTCACTCCCAGGGCGTAGGTTGCCATTTGAGTGGCAGTGGCTGCGTCTGCTGTGCCGATATATATTTTACTGCTGCAGTAGATATTGCCGCTTACATCAAGAACCGCATTTGCATTGGTGGACTGTGAGCCAATGGCAATTGAGCCATTGGTCATTACATTAAAAGTATTCCATCCTGCTGAATTGGTATAAATTCCCAGAACCTGATTAGGTGAGGCAGTTCCTATCAACCCGAGGAAAGCTTTGTCAACCGCCCCGGCGTCAGCCAACCAAATTCCCGGGCTAACTCCTTTTATTCTTGCCCTCCTTCCGGAGCAAGTCTCTCCTAATCAAAAATTTCCCAGGCGATGTGTCTGCAATAGCCCTGTGTGCAGGCTTGCAGCACTCGCCGTCGTTTCAGGGCGAAAT
>JAYWIB010000629.1:0-6967 GCA_043789265.1 Chitinophagaceae bacterium | reverse complement strand
ATTGTGCTTTTGTTTTAGCTGCCAGTTCCTGCAGGTCGGGTTTTCTTAAGCGGTAATAAAAAGTATCTATCAATGTGGGCGGGCCGGCATCTATTATAAACTTTACGGATACACGCTGCTGTTTATCCCTGTAAAATTTTGGTGGTATAAGGCCCGCATGCAGTACATCCAGTCTGGCAGTGTCTGCCATAAATGTATCTTTTGCCCTGTAATAACCAAGGTGAGTCAGCGTGTTGATTAAGTTTTTTGCAGAGAGTGCGGCATTGCCGCTATCGTATACAGGCGGCTTCTGCACCCAGTGAAAAAAAAAGATAAAATCCTTTACCCTTGTTTTCATACTGTCATCCAGCAGGCCATACATTCTTTGCTCCAGGGCCTTTCTTTCATCAGTGGTAAAATTTCCACCGGTTAATTTGATGCTTGTTTTATATACAAAAGGTTTATTGGCCTGGTATCCTTTGGGTGTGGTACATGAAGAAAAAATAACTAAGGTGAAAAAAATATTTTTCAAAAACTTAAACCACATATTTTTACGCTGCACACTAAGCAAGTATTAAATTTTTAGGAAACGATGTTAAGCAAAACATTTGCCAAATATATCCAAAGTTTACACCACAAAAAATTTCGTGACAGCGAAAATGCCTTTATTGCTGAAGCAGATAAAACGGTGATGGAATTATTGCATTCCCAAAAATTTAACTGTCTGCACATCGCTGCTACAGCAGATTGGCTGCAGAGCAATGAGACGGCTTTAAAAAAATTGTATGATGGGCCGCTGCACAGCATACAGGATTTTGAACTGGAAAAAATTTCTGCCCTCAGCACACCCAACCAGGTACTGGCAGTATTTGATAAACCACGGCAAACAGCAATTGTAAACACACAAAAATTAATATTGGCATTGGATGACATCCGGGATCCTGGTAACATGGGCACCATCATCCGCATTGCAGACTGGTTTGGTATTGATAGTATGCTTTGCTCTGTGCAGTGCGCAGATATATATAATCCTAAAGTAGTGCAAAGCACCATGGGCAGTCTCGGCAGGGTAAATGTGTTGTATACAGATTTGGCGGAATGCATAAAAACAAATCAGCCTTCAGAAATATATGCGGCGGCCTTAAATGGAAAAAATATCAACAGTTTTCAGCCAGTAAAAAACGGAGTAATAATAATCGGCAACGAAGCCAGGGGAATCAGTAACGAACTGATGCAGCTTGCCACAGAAAAAATAACCATCCCCCGAAAGGGAAATGCTGAATCACTGAACGCTGCGGTAGCCACGGGTATTTTATTATCTTACCTGGCCTGAATAAAAAGATGATTTGTTTATGTTGGCAGCTTTTCAATTGCAGCAGCAATGGCAGCAAAGTTTTCTGCTTCGCTTAAATTTTCCGGTATAAATTTTTCGCCAATAACTTTTTCATACAGTTCAATATAGCGGTTACTGATAACCGAAACCCATTCATCCGTCATTACCGGAACTGCCTGATTTTCTTTGCCCATAAAATTATTGGCTATTAGCCATTCCCGTACAAACTCTTTGCTTAGTTGCTGCTGTTTTTCTCCGGCCGCCTGCCGCTCTGCAAAACCTTCTGCAATAAAATACCGGGAAGAATCGGGTGTATGTATTTCATCCATCAAAATTATTTCACCATCCAGTTTGCCAAACTCATATTTGGTATCAGCCAGTATCAATCCCTGCCTAACGGCTATCTCCCGGCCTCTAGTAAATAAGGCACGGCTGTATTTTTCCAGCAGTGCATAGTCCTCTTTATTTACTATGCCCTGCTTAATAATTTCTTCCCGGCTGATGTCTTCATCATGCCCCACCGCTGCTTTGGAAGTGGGTGTAATAATGGGTTCCTCAAAATAATCGTGTTCTTTCAGTCCATCCGGCATGGTAACACCGCATAATATTTTGTTGCCGCTGCTATAAGTGCGCCAGGCATGGCCGGTACAGTTGCCTCTTATCACCATCTCCACTTTAAACGGATTACATTTTTTACCAATGGCACTGCTGGCAGTAGGTGTATCCATCAGCCAGTTGGCACAAATATCTGCTGTAGCCTTCAGCATATGTGCAGCTATTTCATTTAATACCTGTCCTTTGTAAGGAACAGGGCGGGGCAGTATTACATCAAATGCAGAGATGCGGTTGCTGGCAATCATCACCAGCCATTTATCTGCGATGGTGTAGACATCCCTTACCTTGCCGCTGTAAAAATTTGTTTGTCTGTTAAACTGAAAATGATTCATGCTGCAATGTAGCACCTGCTTTGTGTAAGTAATATTTTTGGGGTAATAAGATTTTAACAGCCGGTATAAAACTAAATTTCATTTTAAAAAAGCCTTTTGTTATTTTGCCAATATTTTGAAACCAAAACAATTGCTATTATGAAAAAAACGATCAGCTATTTAATGGCTGCAGTGCTTGCCAGCCTGTTTACATTTGCAGGTTTTTCTCAAAGCATCATCAGCGGTAAAGTGGAAAACACTTCCACCAAAGAAAAAGTAGCCGCAGTATCGGTAACTGTAAAGGGCAGCGGCGCCGGTACTTTTACTGATGACAGGGGAAACTTTAAAATTGAAGTACAAAAATTTCCAGCTACATTATTATTCAGTTCAATCGGGTACGAGCTGCAGGAAGTAACAGTAAATGATGCAGCGCAATCATTGTCAGTAAGCCTTGCGCCCAGCAATAAGCTGGGGCAGGAGGTGGTGGTATCAGCTACAAGAACTGCACAAAGAATATTGGAATCACCTGTATCTATCGAACGCATAAACAGCGCTGCAATACGCAATGCACCGGCAGTTGCATATTATGATATTTTAAGCAATTTAAAAGGAGTGGATGTGGTAACATCTTCACTTACTTTTAAAACACCCACTACCAGGGGCTTTAGCGGGAGTGGTAATCTAAGGGTAAATCAAATTGTAGATGGTATGGACAATCAGGCGCCGGGATTAAATTTTTCTGTAGGCAGTGTGGTTGGTCTTACAGAACTTGATGTGGACAATGTGGAACTGTTGCCAGGTGCATCTTCTGCATTGTATGGCCCAGGCGGTATGAATGGTACTATTATCATAAGCAGCAAAAATCCTTTTAAATACCAGGGACTTTCAGTACAGATTAAAGAAGGTGTAATGAATGCCGGTCATCGTTTCAGGCAGGCGTCTAATTATGTAAACGGCGCCCTGCGCTTTGCACATAAATTCAATGATAAATTTGCTGTAAAGTTTGGTGGAGAATACATCCGTGCCAAAGACTGGTTTGGATATGATAAAAGAAACTATGCCCGTACTGGCACCAATGGTTTTATAAAAGAAGGAACCAGATCAACCGATCCCGGCTATGATGGTGTAAATATTTATGGAGACGAAACACAAATTGATATGCGTGCCATTACATTTGCCGGTATTAAAAGTTTGGCGCCGTTTCTGTCAAATTTTTTAGATACGCTTAATGGCGGACAGCCGATTAATGTAACACGTACCGGCTATGCAGAGAATGAAGTGGTTAATCCAAATACCATCAGTTTTAAATTATCAGGTGCATTGCATTATAAAATCACACCTGGCATAGAAGCAATATTGGCGGGTCATTGGGGCACGGGCAATACTGTATACACTGGCAGTGACCGTTACAGCCTGCGCAACTTAAAAATCGGACAGTATAAGCTGGAATTTTTGAGTAAAAACTGGCAGGTAAGAGCCTATACCACACAGGAGGATGCAGGCGAAAGCTACAATGCCACCGCCACAGTAGGCCGGGTAATTGGGTTGGTAAATCCGTATGAAGCATGGATACCTAAATACGCACAAACTTATGTTGGCGCCAGGTTGAACGGTTTGCCCGACGCATCTGCACATGCCACCGCAAGAGCAGCAGCAGATGCCGACAGGGTAGCGGCAAACACACCTGCTTTTAAAGAAGCCTTTGATAAAATAAGAAGTATACCCATCAGTAAGGGTGGCGGATTGTTTGTAGACAGAACCAACCTGTACCAGGTAGAAGGTCAGTATAACCTGAGCGACTACACAGGAAAATTTGCGGATATATTAGTAGGGGGCAATTACAAAAGATATGTGCTGAACAGTGAAGGAACGTTGTTTGCTGACTCGGCCGGTAAAATTGGTATCAACGAATTTGGCGCTTACATACAGGCTACAAAAAGATTATTAAATGATGTGCTTAAAATAACTGTGAGCGGGCGATATGATAAAAATCAAAACTTTAAAGGCAGGTTTACACCAAGGATAACTGCTTTAATAAAAGTGGCAGAAGATAATAATATACGTATGAGTTATCAAACTGCTTATCGCTTTCCCAGCACACAGCAGCAATGGATAAGGCTGGATGTAGGCGGTGGAGTAAAGCTGGTGGGTGGCAATAAATTTTTTGACGGGTACTATGGCTTTGGAAGCAAACCTACTTTTTTCCTGGAAGGCTTAAAGGCGTATGATAAAAATGATTTTGGTCCAGAGTCAGTTAACAGTTATGAGCTCGGTTACCGTGGGCTGGTGGCAGATAAAAAATTATTGATAGATGTGTATGGCTATTACGGACAGTATAAAAATTTTATTACACGCTCTCTTATTATTCAGCCAAAAAATACTCAGCCAGTGAGCGGTACAGTACAGCAGCAGCTTGCAGCCGATCTGCAAAGTGGCAGAAGCGCCACAGATTTGGGTCTTATATTTTCCATTCCGGTAAATACCACCTCCAAAGTAAAAACTTTGGGCTGGGGTATCGGGCTTGATTACCGCTTGCCGAAAAATTTCCTGGTGGGTGTAAATGCTTCATCGGATGAATTGAAAGATGTGCCTGTAGGTTTTAAAACATACTTCAGCACACCAAAATACAGAACCAATGTTTCTTTTGGCAACAATGGATTTGCTTACAAAAAGCGGGTAGGCTTCAACGTTGTTTACCGCTGGCAGGATGCTTTCTTTTATGAAAGTGATTTTACCAATGGCAATATACCTGCTGTACATACACTGGATGCACAAATCAGTTATAAAATTCCTTCGGCTAAAACATTGATAAAAATAGGTGCCACCAATTTGCTGAACGAATACTATACCAATGGCGTTGGTAATTCTATAGTAGGTGGATTGTATTATGTAAGCCTCGGTTACAATGTATTTTAAACATTCAATAGTTACTATTTAAAAACTACACGATATGAAAATATTAAATAAAATAAAAGCAGTCTGCCTGTTGCTGTTAATATCAGGGGGAGCGTTTATCTCCTGTAATAAATTAGAGATTGATCCCACACCGGGCACACCGGCTCCATCTTCTGCTGCTCCCACTTTAGCGGCATTGTTAAACGATCCTTCTTTTAGTTTATTGAAAGCTGCAGTTACCCGGGTAGGCTTGATGCCTGCACTGGAAAATACTGTGGTTAAATACACATTATTTGCACCGGATGACAATGCCATTGCTGCTTCTGCCGCCATACTTGCTCCCGGTGTGCCGCCAGCAGCAGTGATTGCTTCTTTTGATGATGCTACTTTAAAGGCAATATTGCAATACCATATAGTTCCTCAATTGATTCCTGCTTCTTCTATTTCGGCAAATTTTCCAAATTTTCAGTACCCCACAATATTAAATCCCCTTGCAGCAAATCCTGCTGCGGCTCTTTTTCGGTTGACTACTTTCCCGAGTAAGCGTGCCAATGGAGCATGGGTAAATAACATTCCTATTACAGCAGTAGATATAGCAGCCTCTAATGGTATAGTGCATAAGGTAGCAGGAATCGTGTTACCACCTCAAATAGATTTATGGGCTAAAATACAAACCGATCCGGGGCTTACATATTTAAAAGCGGCTATTGCACGTGCAGACAATGGAGTACCCGCTGGAGTCAGACTACAGGATGCCCTCAGTGTGACAGCTAACTCATCTGCTATTGGAGCAAACCTTACTTTGTTTGCCCCTACTGACGCAGCGATGAGTCAGTTTGTAACCGGGGCCCTTACGCAGGCGTTTATTGCCAAAGGAATTCCGGCTCCCAATGCACAGGCTGCCGCAGGTTTACTTGTTACCAATTTCGGGTCTGTGTTGCTTTCTGATCCTGCTTCTATACCAGATGTGCTTCCCGGTATTACAGGGCTTGGAGCACAGCTTGCAGCAGTAATAACGCCTACACTCGCCAAGGGTATTGTAGCATATCATGTTATTAGCAGGCAGTCGGGAACCTTTGCTCCTCCAGGCATCAGGGTATTTTCTGTAAACATGCCATCCACCGCTACTGCCGTAAAAACTTTATTGAACACAGCCGTTTCGGTACATCCGGGAGTCATTGTTCAGGCCACTTTTGCTTCCCCTTTCCCGGGCATTTCTGTTGTAACAGCAGCTACGGTAAAAGGAGCTGCAAATGCAACAGCATCAAATGTAATTATCGGGTTTGCCAGCAGCGACCTGAATTACCTGAATGGTGTAATGCATAAAATTGACCAGGTATTGTTGCCTCAGTAAATAAAGCTCAACAAAAAATTTTTATAAAACCCTGCAAAAAATGCAGGGCTTTTTTATGGCAAAAAGAAAGCTGTTTTCAGGAATTATTTTCTAATTACTGGCCTATCAATTTTCTGAAGGATTGCAAAAAACATTTCTCCACCTTGTAAATTTGGCCGGAAAATTAGGTAATAACGTTAATTATTTTTACATTAGTACAAGTTCTTTTCTATCACTTAAAAACCTTGCTATTATGAACCTCCTTCACCGTTTAGAATTTTGGGGCGATACACACCACCCCAAAGGAATGGATATCGTACGCATTGTACTGGGTATCTTTTTAGTGTACAAAGGCATTGAATTTATTACCAACATGAGCCAACTCGTTGCCTTGATGAAAAATGCGCCGTTCAGTTCATTCATGTATATTGTGGCGGGGCATTATGCGGCCTTTGCTCATTTGGTCGGCGGCTTTCTTATCACCATCGGATTGTTTACACG
>JAYWIB010000628.1:0-1989 GCA_043789265.1 Chitinophagaceae bacterium | reverse complement strand
TTGTTCATATCATTCTTTATGGTGTGGTAACTACAAAGATGATAAAGGGTGGCCTAAAAAATCACCCTTATTTTAAAAATTATCTCGGACAACAATAGATTTTAAAGATTATATGTAGATGAATATTCTTATAGATACGCATGCTTTAATCTGGTTTTTAAATGGCAACGAACAAATATCAACTGCCGCGTCTTATGTAATTACTGATGAAAGCAGTAATAGATTTGTAAGTATGGCTTCAGTTAGGGAATTAGCTATTAAGGTTAAAACCGGAAAGCTCGACCTTGGCTTTTCTTTTGATAATTTGTCAGACAAGTTATCTGAAAATGCAATGATTATTTTAGCAGTAGAATTTAGCCATATTCAATCATTGAATGCATTAGAACTTCATCACCGGGATCCTTTTGACCGTATGATAATTGCCCAAAGCATTGCCGAAAATTTAACCATCATTTCAAAAGACAAAAATTTTTAATTGTACCCAATAAAATTATTGTGGTAATAAATTGATAGCATGAGTGTAAAAAAAGTACAAGTTGGCAATATTACCTGCGGCGCAGATGAACTGTTTTTAATCTCCGGCCCCTGTGTGATTGAAGAGGAATCCATCATGATGAAGACCGCCGAGAAATTAAAAGAAGTGGGAGAGAAGCTGAACATTCCCATCATCTACAAATCATCTTTTTCAAAAGACAACCGCAGCAGTTTAAAATACTACAATGGCCCCGGCGTGGCAGAAGGTATGAAGGTGCTGGCAAAAATTAAAGAACAGTTTGGTTTTACTTTATTAACCGACATACATTATCCTGACCAGGCTGCACCAGTGGCAGAAGTATGTGACGTACTACAGATACCTGCATACCTGTGTATGCAAACAGGCCTGATGGTGGCTGCTGCCAAAACAGGGGCTGTCATCAATATCAAACACGGTCAGTTTTTAGCGCCGGATAATATGAAGCATCCTGTAAGTAAATGTGTGGACAGCGGCAACGATAAAATTATTTTAACTGAACGTGGTTACACCATGGGCTACAATGATTTGGTGGTTGACCCTAGAAGCTTTTACCACATGGGCAAACTGGGCTACCCGGTAGTGTTTGATATTACACACTGTGTTCGTAAATACGGCATTCCCAGTTCGGATGCAAAAGGTGGCAACCGGGAATTTTTACCGGTACTCAGCAGGGCAGGGGTGGCCGCCGGTGTAGATGGCATTTTTATTGAAACACATCCCGACCCAACCAATGCATTGTGTGATGCAGCCAGCCAGTTATCAGTGTATGATTTGGAAGAGTTTTTAAAACCGTTGATTGAATTGCATGTGGTGGAGTTGAAATACAGGGTAAAGTCTTAATTTAGTGTATAATCAAATAGCGTATGAATACTAAGGAAATAGTTTTTATTGTGGAAGAAGATCCTGACGGAGGCTATAATGCCAACGCATTAGGACATAATATTTTCACTCAGGCTAATTCCTTGGGAGAATTAAAAGAAATGATTAAAGACGCCTTGCTTTGTCATTTTGCAAATGAAGATGAGCGACCTGGTATCATACGAACTCATTTTGTAAAAGACGAAGTATTCTGTCTCTAAACTTTTAGTGAAAATTCCCCGGAACATACGAGGCTACGAATTGGTGAAAGTACTTTCTGTATTTGGTTACCAAGCAGTAAGGCAAACTGGCAGCCATATTAGAATACAAACAGAAATAAATGGTGCCCATTCCGAAACTATTCCCAATCATGATCCAATAAAAATTGGAACTCTAAACAAAATACTTAGTAACATTGCCGCTCATTTGGGAATTACAAAAGAAGAATTAATCAATAAACTATTTTAAATAGAATCTTTATGGAATTATATCTCGACTCGGCCAACCTGAAGGAAATTGAAGAAGCTTTTAAACTGGGCTTCTTAAATGGATTAACCACCACGCCCACTTTTATGCAGCGGGAAGGTATTACTGATGTGGATGGCATGATTGTAAAA
>JAYWIB010000627.1:0-1989 GCA_043789265.1 Chitinophagaceae bacterium | reverse complement strand
CTGCACATGCTGGCTGCCTGTGCCCTTATGAAAAGCAATTTCACATTCAGCAGCCAAAGCGCCGCTGCATGTGCTGCCAGCTTTGATACCAGCTACCTTAGTATGCCGCCACCCACCGGAAACTTTATACAGTACCTGTACGCTTCACCACTGTTCAACCTCGTACGTTTTGGCAAGTGGGATGAAGTGCTGGCTGCTGCTGCAATGGAAGAAAGACATGTATTTGCAAACACCCTGTGGCACTGGGCCAGGGGTATGGCATTTGCAAGAAAAAATAATATAAATGCAGCCCGTGAAGAACTGCAACTAATGCAGCAAAAAATGCTGCACCCGGATATGCAGGTAGTAGCCGAACCCTTTAATGCACCCGTGGCTGCAGCTAACGTGGCGGAGAAGATACTGGCGGGTGTAATTGCAGAAGGTGAAAATAAATTATCGGATGCGGTTGGCTTATTAGCCGCCGCCGCCGCCAGTGAAGATGCACTTATTTACAACGAACCACGGGACTGGCTGCTGCCCGCCCGCCAATACCTCGGTGCCGTACTTCTCAAAACGGGTAATGCGGCCAAAGCAGAAAAAAGTTTCCGGGAAGAGCTAAAAGAAAATCCAAACAATCATTGGTCGCTCTACGGATTGTACCTGGCACTTAACCAACAGAAAAAACAAACAGCAGCACGCCTGGTAAAACAGCAATACCTTAAAGCACTTAAAGGTGCAGAGATGGCTGGCGGGGTGATTGTGTATTGAGTTTATTAGTTATTGGGTTATTGAGTTATTGGGTTATTGAGTTATTGGATTATTTAATTATTGGGTTATTGGAGTTTGCTTTATTTGTGATTGCGTTCAATGTTTTTTGTTTGGTCTTTTTTGGTTTTTGCTGTGTGTGGTGTTTGCCACTGCAAGTATATCTTGCCTTAAATCAAATTCATTTCACACCTGTGAGATTTAATATTTGTTCATCACTGTAACAATTTTAAAATAGGACAACTAATGAAATAAATTTTTGACAGTGCATTTTTTTAAAGACGTAAAACCAAAGATGGTGAAGGTGATGGAAGGCATAACGCAAGTTTAAAAAACATTTGATGCTCGTATTTATAAAACGTAAAATTAAAATTGTCTACAAGATTTTCAATGGAAATTTAGATGTTGAGAAATATAAGTGCGTTCTTTTATTTTATTAAAAAACAGTAGATTTGAACGCAACATGATATAAAAAAGTGATGCGGATATATAAAAGTGAAAAAAATAATAAAGTCCAAATTTGTTTTATCAATACTTGATGTCCTTACTCTTCCTGTCTCCGTTCTTTCGGCTTTATTGTTAAAGCCAATAGCCAGATACATCAGGTATTTACCGTTTAACAACCGTATGTTTATGAAAGTAGGTCTGCTTCCTGTAAGAGATCATTACTATCAGCCTCTCATAAATCCAAAAAAACACCTCACAAAATCTTTAAACGCTGATAGAAATTTGCCCGGCATTAATTGGAATATAGAAGAACAACTGGAAACACTTAACGCCTTCAATTTCAATAACGAATTGGAGGGCTTCGCTGTTGTAAAAAGATGTGAACTTGAATATTATTATAACAATGGCTCCTTCGAGTCTGGCGACGGGGAATTTTTGTATAATATGATCCGGCTAAAAAAACCGCAAACGTTTATTGAAATTGGATCAGGGTTTTCAACATTGTTGGCAAGCAGTGCTGTCAAAAAAAACAACAATAATTGCCGGCATATTTGCATTGAGCCATACGAAGTAAAATGGATTGAGCAATTAGATGTAGAGGTAATCAGGAAAAAAGTAGAAGATACGGATATGTCATTATTTAAATGTTTGCAGAAAAACGACTTTCTTTTTATTGATTCCTCTCATATCATCCGCCCGCAGGGAGATGTGCTATACGAGTATCTGGAGATTTTACCACAACTGAACCCTGGTGTAATAATTCATATTCACGACATATTTACTCCTAAAGATTATCTG
>JAYWIB010000626.1:0-1992 GCA_043789265.1 Chitinophagaceae bacterium | reverse complement strand
GCAGTGCAATCTGGTTGGGGCGGAGCGATGCATCAGCGGGCAGTTTGGCTTCTACCACAAAGCCCCTGCTCAGCGGATCAATAGAGGCGCCTACAAAGCCAACCGTGGCTGCAAAAGTTTTGTTGATATCAGGTACCACCACGTTTACCGGTGTTCCTTTGGCCACATTACTTAAATAATTTTCAGGAATAATACCCGTTACTTTTAAGGAAGAGTTGTTTACGATTTTTATTTGCGGCCCCTGGGCAGTAACACCTGAAAATGTTTCACCCACCCGGATGTTTACTTCATCAGCCACACCAGACACATCACTGTATACACTGGCGGTTTTCCATTGCTCATTTACTGTTTGTATATTTTCTTCTGCTGATCTTAACTGTGTTTCTAAAGTAGCTACATTGTTTTTAGCGGTTATCAGTTGCACTTCGGTGCCAATGTTTTGATCCCATAGATTTTTCTGGCGCTGATAAATATTTTTTGCAAAGCTCAGTTGTGTTTTAATAGTTTCCAGTCCCTGCCTTGCAGCAGCCAGGTTTTGGCGAACGATGGCATCATCAAGCCTTAACAGCAACTGTCCTTTTTTTACCTGCTGTCCTTTTTTTACCAGCACCTGCTTTACCTGCGCAGGGCCGCCACGTGGGCTTATGTAGCTGATGTTTTCCGATTCAATTTTTCCCTGTAGTTCTATAAAATGACTAAAGCTGCCGGGGCTGATGGTTTGTACAGAAACCAGCTTTGGCTTTTGGGCAGAAGAGTTGGCCGGATCCATTTTATTTAAATCTGTTTCCATTGTTTTAATCTGTTCGTCCAGTTTTGCTTTGTCTGTTTTTAATTTTTCAATCGCCACTTTCTTATCAGTGATGGCAGCATTTTTATCTTTTGTGCTGCTGCCGCAGGAAGTGAGGAGAACGAGTGCTGACGCTGCTGTTATCAAATATTGTTTCATCTTGTTATTGTTAAATGGTTTATTGTTAGTTGATGTATTTATAATTTTCCTGTTGCTTTCAGGTAATCAATTTTTGCAGTGATGGCATCGTACAGGGCGCTGTAATAATTGTTCTGCGCCACTTTAAGTTCTGTTTGTGCATTGTATATTTCCTGGTTGCTGCCAAGGCCCTGGTCGTATTTTTTCTTAGTGGTGTTAAATACATTTTCTGCAAGCGCCACATTTTGTTTTTGTATATCAATGGTAAGCAGTGCACTCGTCATCTTTATCCTGGACTGTGTTACTTCATTGTCAATTTGTTCCTTTACCTGCTCTATTTGGTTATTAGATTTTTGCAGCGTAAGCCGTGCATTTTCAATTTTTGCCCTTCTGGCAAAACCATCAAAAATGGGTACCGTTATTTTTACACCCACCAGCGAAGTGGTAAACCAATCGCCTCTGCCAAAAAAATCAAAGCTGTTTCGCTGTGCGTTTTTAGAATAGCTGCCAAATGCAGCAATGGTGGGTATGCGGCTTAACTGGTAGCGCTTTACATTATAGCCATTTAATTTGGCGGCGTAGGTAAGCACCTGAAGCTCTTTTCTGTCGGCATAGTTGTAGCTTTCTTCCAGTATGTTTGATTTCAGTTCATCTTCGCTCAGCGTATCTGTAAGTACCAGTATTTCTTTTTGCGGCATGTTCATCAAAAATTTCAATCCTGCATTGCCGGCATCCAGTTGGTTTTGTATTTTTTGTTTTTCGGTAAGCAGGTTATTAAGCTGCACCTGTACTTTGTCTACATCCAGTTTTTCTGCAAAGCCGTTTTTATATATTTCTCTGGTGTCATTTAATAATTTTTGAAAGCGGTCAATATTTGCGTCTACGCTTCCCAGTTGTTTTTTGCCCACCACCAACTGGTAATATATTTTTTGAATGTTGGCTTTTATTTGTTCTGCGGTAAGCTCTGCTGTGGCAGCAGATAATTTCATGGCAGTGGTTCTTGCCTGCAGGCCCACAAACACCTGCCCGTCAAATAATATTTGCGAAGCCTCCAGCCCGCCACTGGC
>JAYWIB010000625.1:0-7008 GCA_043789265.1 Chitinophagaceae bacterium | reverse complement strand
GAGTATCCCTATTCATCCGCACGTTTTTATCTGACGGGTGTTGATGAATTTGGGTTTCTTACGCATTTGAATGGGTAAGCAAGCGTTGGCTTCGGTTGTTGGTGAGAACACCAACAACGGCATCACAAAACAAAGGGCTTGAAATATTTGCCTGCTGTATAATGCCAGGCGGATTTGTATATGAGGCATAGCAGTGGATATACAGCACTGCCAGGGGCTATGCAAAAAATGACGGTATAATAAAACTAACAGGATTTTAATTGGTAAGCGTATAAGGCACAAGGACGCTGCCGCACAAAACCATTGCTGCATCCTTGTGCCAAATGGGGGGAAGGTTTTAACGCCGTTGTTGGTGTTCTCACCAACAACCAGAGGGTAAGAAGTAAAAAGCGCTTCTAATAAGTGATACAGCAGTTCTTTAAAAAAGACATTTCACCAGTATGACATAAACTTCTTCTTGTCCGCTGCTAAAGAGATTCAGGAGAACTTAGAGCAGGTCGGCGGATTGATAAAGTTGCAGGCATAAGCTGTTTAAGGCTTCGGACGTTGGTGAGAACACCAACGTCGGCCTCCGTGGCAGTTAGGTTATGTGAAATGAAGAGTGGAAGACTAACAAGGGCGAAAAGGCGTTTTTAGATCGGGTGGGTGGAAGACCAACAACGGCAGCAAGAAAAATAAAGACCAACAAGTAAAAGTTAAACCAAAAAATTATGAGTATTCTAAAAAGTTGGTTTTATTTTGCAATTGAATAGCCATGTTAGTTGGCCTTCGGTTGTTCGTGAGAACATCAGCAACAAGATATTTTTTAGATCGTTGGGTGGAAGACCAACAAGGCAGAGAAACTAGGTTTAACAAGTTATACTTATAAAAATGGAACATTTTAGAGACTTCTCAAAAATTCATGATCGTACTTTTAGGCTTTGGCGCATTAACCCAATTGCTTTGCATAATCGGATTAATAGTGGATTGGCCAATACTGAAGAAATTGGGATTGAGTAAACCCCCAACTAAGTTTCAAATGTTCTTATACTATCTGTTAGCAATGGGATCATGCCTTTATTCTATTGGCACTGTATTCAATAGAAATTAGCACACGTAACAATCAAGCAGTACAGCCGCTTTAATTTTGGATCTGCCGTTGCTGGCTGTTCTCACTGAATGATGAGATAGAATCTTCAGCAACGGAGTGGCAAGTTTCAGCATTGGTCTTTCTAAACCAACAAAAATTATTGCGGCTTATTCTTCTAAAAAAATAAATTCCTTTATTTCGCAAAGCAATTTTTAAATGCAGCCATTTATATAACAGTGATCGTAATAAAGCATTGAACCTGTAAATTTGTTTTGTGAAAATCCCTGTTAAGCAATTCCTTTTTAAAAGTTTTAAAATTGGTGGCATTACTATTGGCAGCATACTGCTGCTGCTGTACCTGCTGCCCATTCTTTTTCCTGCTGCCATTGATGAAAAAATAAAAAGCTGGACAAACAAAAGCATTGATGGCGAAATAAATTTTTCCAAAACACGGCTTTCTTTTTTCAGTCACTTTCCTTCTTTTACTTTAAGCCTTTACGATTTTTCTTTAAAAGGTTCAGCACCCTTCAGCAGGGATACGCTGGTGGCTGCGGAGCAAATAGCCTTTGGCATTAACCTGAAGAGTTTACTGTTTGATAAAAAAGTAAATATTGATAAAATATTTTTGGCCAATGCATATATACATGTGCAGGTAAATGAAAAAGGCGCCGCCAGTTACAACGTGTATGTTGCGGATAAAAAGAAACAACAATCGGTAACCAACAGCACTGGTACTGCATTGCGGCTGGAAAAAATAAGCATTACCGGCAGCCACCTTATTTACAATGATGCATCCACCAGCGTGCTGGCAGATGCCAGGGGATTTAATTATGAAGGCAACGGCGACCTGAGCAAAGACATATTTGATTTGTACAGTCATGCCGGCATAGATTCACTGGATTTTTATTTTGATGGAGCACCTTATCTGAAAAATAAAAAAGTAAATGCAGACCTAATTACAAAAATCAACACCAGTTCGCTGAGCATTTTATTTGAAAAAAATAAATTGCGGATAAACAAACTGCCTGTGGAGTTCAACGGACGTTTTGATTTTTTAAAGAATGGATACGATTTGGATTTTACTGCATCATCGGCCAGCAGCGAATTACAGGATTTTGTAACTGCATTGCCACCACAATATGTAAGCTGGCAAAAGAATGCGTCAATTAAAGGTGTTACCGATTTATTTATGACGCTTAAAGGACAATACATTGCATCTACTAACCAAATGCCCGACTTAGCATTTGATATGAAAATTAGAAACGGCTATATAAAATATGCCGTTGCACCTTTTCCTGCATCAAATATTCATTTGAACCTGCAAACAAAAATGCCTTCGCTGAATACAGACAGCCTGCAGGTAAAAATAGATTCCGTTTTTTTTAATGTTGACAAAGATTATTTCAGTGCTGTTATCAATACAAAAGGAATAACAAATCCATGGGTAGATGCACGGATACATGCTTCGCTTGATTTGGAAAAATTTGATAAAGCATTCGGCTTTGAAAATGTAGCATTAAAAGGAAAATGTACTATCAATTTTACTGCCAATGGAAAATATGCAACTGGCGCAAACCCAGGTAGCATAAGGCATGAGCCATGCATCCTTAGCATACCTTCTTATAAGCTGGAGGCGGGTGTACAAGATGGCTATTTTAAATATGCATCGCTGCCGCTTGCTGTAAGCAATATAGCCTTTAATGTAAAAAGCAGTTGCCCGGATAGCGACTACAGGCATGCAGGTGGCAGCATCAGCAATATTGCTGCTGTGGCGCTTAATAATTTTATAAAAGGAAATGTATCGGTTGATAATATTCAGCATATGCAGGTGGATGCTGGCCTGCAATCTTCCATTAACCTTGCCGATATAAAAAATATTTATCCGATAAAGAATGTGGATGTAAAAGGCATGTTGAAATTTTTGATAACAGCAAAAGGAAAGTATGATGCAGCCGCCCATAAATTTCCACTTACCGTGGCAGATGTTCAGTTGAACAACGGCAGCATACAAACCAATTATTATCCGCATCCCATCAGCAACATACAATTATCTGCCAAAGCTGTAAACACAGCAGGTACGTTAAAGTCACAGGAGGTTTTAATTGAGCCAGCTTCTTTTTTATTTGAAGGCAAAACTGTAACCATAAAAGCAGCGCTAAAAAACTTTGAAAACATTGCATACGATGTGCAGGCAAACGGAGAAGTAGATGTTGCAAAAATTTACAAGGTATTTCACCGCCAGGGAACAAGTGTAACGGGTTTAGTAAAAGCAAGCCTGCACCTGCAGGGAAAACAACAGGATGCACTTAATAAAAATTATGCTGCATTAAATAATGAAGGAATCCTGGAAGTAAAAAACATTGCCGCCACATCTGTTTACATGCCCCGGCCTTTTATTATTAAAGAAGGTCAGTTTAAATTTCATCAGGATAAAATGTGGTTCAATCATTTTAAGGCATTGTATGGTCAGTCAGATATAAGCATGGATGGATACCTGCAAAATGCAGTTGAGTATGTTGTGTCGCCGGGTGCTGTGCTAAAAGGTAGTTTTAATTTGCAGTCAAAATATTTTAATGCGGATGAATGGAGGGTATATGCAGGCGAAGCAAACAGCAATAAAAATGCAGACAGCAGCATTGCCGCCACAGGCGTAATAATAATACCTGCAGATTTGGATGTGGCAATAACGGCCAGGGCAAAAAAAGTTTTTTTCAACGGCCTTAATATTGACCATGCACAGGGCGCCGTCAGCATCCGTAAAGGCTCACTGTTATTAAAGCAAACAACATTTAATTTTATTGGCAGCAGTACAGCCATAGATGCCGGCTACAGCAGCAACAGCCTCCGCAAGGCAAGTTTTGATTTTAAAATTGTATCAAAAGATTTTGATGTGAAGAGAGCCTATGATTCTATTAAATTATTCAGGAGCATGGCCACTGCGGCGGGCAAGGCCAAGGGCATTGTATCGCTTACGTATAATTTAAAAGGAAAGCTGGATGAAAATATGCAGCCCATTTATCCATCGCTGCAAGGTGGCGGTGTACTGAGTGTAAAAAAAGTGAGTGTAAAAGGATTTAAATTATTTTCTGCCGTTAGCAGAAAAACGGGTAAAGACAGCATCGCCAATCCCGATGTAACAAAAGTGGATATCAAAAGCAGCATCAAAAATAACCTCCTCACACTGCAGCGTTTTAAAATAAAGATGGCGGGCTTCCGCCTGCGTATGGAAGGGCAGACAAGCCTGGATGGCAAGCTGAACCTTAAGCTGCGACTGGGTTTGCCGCCGCTTAGTATCATTGGCATACCCATGCGTATCACCGGCACACAGGATAAGCCAGTGATTAAACCGGGAAAAAAATCTGAGGACTTAACAGAAACAGAATATAAAGAAGAAGACAATTGATTGCCGCCCGCCAGTTGATTTTATTGCTTACCTGCTTTCATTTTTTCTCTTAAAAAATCTTCAATCTTTGTAAACAAATGTATACGGGCGGTATTGGGATTGCCGTCATTGATATCATGCAGGTAGTCAGGATAAAACTGCTGATCAAACTGTTTGTTTGCTTTAATAAGGGCCTTGCTCAATGCCATGCTGTTTTGAAAATGCACATTGTCATCTGCCGTGCCATGTATCAGCAGCAAACCACTTTGATAATTATCGGCAAAATTTACCGGCGATAAATTATAATAAGTATCCGGGTTTTCGCCTGGCGACTGCAGGTATCTTTCTGCAAAAACATTTTCGTACAGCCGCCAGTCGGTAACCGGTGCTATGGCAACAGCCGCTTTGAATTTGCCTGGATATTTTGTAGCGGCCAGTGCAGCCAGATAGCCGCCATAGCTCCAGCCCATAATGGCCATACGGCTGGTATCTATGCTGCGGTTAAAATTTTGCATCATGTATTTTTTTACACTCATGATATCTTCAATGGCAATGTCGCCGAGTTTTTTGTATCCCAGTTTTCTAAACGCTTCGCCTCTGCCAGGTGTGCCACGTGGGTCTACCGCCACTACCATGTAACCCTGTGTGGCAAAGTATTTCAGCGTAAGCAGCATTCTGTCGCCCCACGCATCCATCACCGCCTGTTTTTCAGGTGAGCCATATACATAAAAAATCACAGGATAGTTATCGGCACCTTTTTTTACAGCAGGTTCTATATAAAAGCCACTGATGGTACTGCCGGGTATCGTAAAGTTTTGAAAGCTGGCGTCAGGGATATTGTATTCGGCAAGTTTTGTTTTTAATTCTTTGTTTACAATAAGCCGTTGAAATAATTCTTTGCCGTTGTTATTAAACATTTGGTAGTAAGAAGGTTCGTTGATGTTATTGTACACATCCAGAAAATATTTTTTGCTGCCTGTAAAATAAGCGTCATGATATCCTCTTGCATCGGTCAGCCTTGTTCTGCCCGTGCCATCCATATTTATTTTATAAATGTTTTTGTTTACCGGCGATGTTTCGTTGGCAGTATAATAAATTATGCCACGCTCTTCATCCACACCACAAATTTCTTTTACCTCCCACTTGCCCGCTGTTATCTGCACTTCTTCTTTATCCTGCAGGTTTATCTGATAGATATGGTTGTATCCGTCTTTTTCGCTTAACCATAGCAGTGAATTGCTGCCCTGCAGGTAAAAACAATTTGCCGGATTTATTTTTATGTAGTCCGGTTTTGTTTCGCTGTACACTACTTGTGTGTTGCCGCTCTTTGTATCTGCCTGCAAAATTTCCAGCAGCGTTTGTTTCCTGTTCAGCCGCTGCACATACAATGCACTGCCGTCTTTGTTCCAGGTAATGCCTGTAATGTACTGGCTGGGATTAACACCCACATCCACTTTGGTAAGCACTTCATATTTTACATTGTAAATGTATACATCTGCTTTTGGCACCATTTCGCCTGCCTTTGGGTACGGCAATTTATTTACATCGGGATAAATATTGTTGTACACCGTTATGGGAAAAGTGGTAACCGGTTTTTCATCTATTCTTACAAAAGCAATTTTTTCGCCATCATCACTCCATTTAAATAACTGGCCAAGGCCAAAGCCATTTTCATACAGAGCATCTGCCGCACCATACAATACTTCGTTCTGCTTTCCATCAATGGTTACCTGTTTTACCACTTCATTCTCCAGGTTTTTTACATAAATATTATTGTCGTGGATAAAAGCAATTTTTTTTGAATCAGGAGAAAACGTGGCATAGCTCTGTTTGCCAGTAGTAAGCACGGGGCGGATACTTTTATTTACCGCGTTCCATACGTAGCAGGCTTCTTTAGTGCTGCTGCGGTATAGCGGCTCAGCCTGTGCTTTTATCAATATCCTTGTATCATCCGGCGAAAAATCAAAGTCTTCAAAATAAGTAAATGTAATGGGAACAGAGTCTGCAGGCAGTTTTATCTGGTTACTGAAAATGGTATCAATCAGGCGGCCGGTTTCAAAATCCAGTGTAAAAATCATTTCCAGATTTTTAGCAGCATCCGCTTCAATAAAAGCGAAGCGGTTGCTTTGGTGCAGCATGTGCACATTCAGTTTTCTTTCATCAAAATAACCACTCCAGATGGCATCTAAGGGAAGATTGAGTTTACCGTTTTGTGCAGCGGTTACTACTGATATCAACCACAGGAAACTAACCACAAAAAGTTTTTTGTGCAGCATAATGGAATTAAATTTTTAAAAAAAGTATTGTTTGTGTTTACATACACCAACAAAAAAACAAGTAGCTAAGGTTTAAGGAAAGGCGGCACAAAAGTAGGCTAACCAATTTTTAAAAATCATATTCTCTTCTAAAAATGTTAAGGCGGATACCTGCTGAAATAAATGTGTTGCTGGTAGTTAAATTATTAGCGGCTATTTTATAACTGCGGTGCTGTGCCAGCAGATCAATATAAAAATTTTCTCTCCACTCATACGATACAGCGAGCGAAGCATTCAGGCAG
>JAYWIB010000624.1:0-2001 GCA_043789265.1 Chitinophagaceae bacterium | reverse complement strand
TGAAGAGAGAGGCGTATACCGCACACTCGATGGCGGAAATACATGGGATAAAGTTTTATACATTGATGAAAATACAGGTGCAGTGCAGGTGGCCATTGATCCAAATGATTCCAACACGGTGTATGCTGCTATGTGGGCAGGGCGCCAGGGTCCCTGGGAAAATGCGGCATGGAATGGAAAGGAAAGCGGATTGTACAAAAGTATAGATGGCGGCAACACATGGAAAAAGTTAACCGGCGGATTGCCCACCACCGGACAGGGATTGTCCCGGATTGGATTTTGTATTGCTGCTTCCCGGTCAAATCGTTTATACGCTACCGTGGATGCAGGCAAGTATGGAGGCATATACAGGAGTGATGATGCCGGAGAAAATTGGTATTTAACCAATGCAGACGAAAGGCTGTGGGGCAGGGGAACTGATTTTGCAGAAATCAAAACCGATCCTGCCAATGAAGATATTGTGTACAGTGCAAATGTGGTTACCTGGAAAAGTATGGATGGTGGAAAAACATGGAAGTCATTTCGTGGCGCACCGGGTGGCGATGACTATCACAGGTTATGGATAAACCCAACTAACAGTAATATTATTTTGCTGGCGGGAGATCAGGGTGCCATCATTACTGTAAATGGCGGAGAAACATTCAGCAGTTGGTACAATCAGCCCACCGCTCAATTTTATCATGTAAGTGCCGACAATTCTTTCCCATACAATGTATATGGAGGCCAGCAGGAGAGCGGCAGTGTGGGCATTGCTTCCCGGGGAAATGATGGTCAGATTACCTTACGGGAGTGGCATCCGGTGGGTGCAGAAGAGTATGGCTATGTGCTGGCAGATCCGCTGGATAATAATATTGTATATGGAGGAAAAATTTCGAGGTATGATAAACGCACGGGACAGGTGCAAAATATTTCTCCCGAAATTGTCAGCAGCAGCAGCCTGCGTTTTATAAGAACAGCACCCATTGTGTTCAGTCCTTTAAATAAGCGTACACTTTTTTTTGCAGGCAATGTACTGTTTAAAACATACAACGGCGGGCATAGCTGGCAAACGATCAGTCCCGATCTTTCAAGAGAAGCATGGGACGTTCCGGAAAATATAGGTATATACCGTACAGACGAAATGAAAACCATGCCCCGCCGCGGCGTTATTTATACCATTGCACCTTCTTATATTGACAGCAATATTATTTGGGCAGGCACAGATGATGGCCTGATACATGTAACCACCAACGGCGGAAAATCCTGGAAGAATGTAACGCCACCAGGCCTGAAGGCGTGGAGCAAAATTTCTATAATGGAAGCAAGCCATAGCGATGTACGTACGGCCTACGCTGCTGTAAATCGTATACGCTTAAATGATATGCTGCCACATATTTATGAAACTACGGATGGCGGCCTTACCTGGAAGGAAATCACCAATGGTCTTCCGCAGGATCCGGTGAATGTGGTAAAAGAAGATCCACAGAGAAAGGGACTGCTGTTTGCCGGTAGTGAAAGAGCGGTATATGTATCCTTTGATGATGGCGGCAACTGGCAATCATTGCGGCTGAATATGCCGGCAACTTCCATCAGAGATTTGGTAATAAAAGATGATGACATTGTAGTGGGTACGCATGGCCGCAGTTTTTGGATACTGGATAATATTACAGCATTGCGCCAGTGGAACCGTAACAATACAGGAAAGCCAGTAATTTATAAACCACAAACTGCATACAGGGTAAGATGGAATATGAATCCAGACACACCGGTACCACAGGAAGAGCCTGCCGGGCAAAACCCGCCGGATGGCGCCATCATTGATTATTATCTTGCAGAAAATGGAAAGAATATTACAATGGAAATACTGGACATGAATGGAAAGTCAATAAGAATGTTTTCAAGTAACGATAGCCTGTATAAAATTCCTGCCGTAAATATTCCGCATTACTGGATAAGGCCTCAGCAAATATTTTCTGCTGAAAAAGGAAGTCACCGGTTTGTATGGGATTTGCATTATACGCC
>JAYWIB010000623.1:0-2006 GCA_043789265.1 Chitinophagaceae bacterium | reverse complement strand
TTTGGTTGTCTTTTGAAACTGCCACTTCGGTAACATTTGGCACCATCAGTAAATTGGTTTTTACTTTTGCTTCGCAACCTCCGCAGGTCATTCCTGTCACGTTATATGTATGTGTCATTATTTTTTTGTTTCACACAAAGATAAACTGGGCTTATGGCGTAGCTGTTGTGGAATTTTGTATTAGAATTGTAACATTTACAGTTCTTCTAAGTTTTTGCGTTTGTATTCTTTCAGCGATTTAAAATAACTGGGTGTAAAGCCTGTTATTTTTTTAAATTGATTGGATAAATAAGCAACGCTGCTGTAGCCCAATTGGTCAGCAATTTCAGATAAAGTTAGTTCGTCGTAAACGATTAATTCCTTTGCTCTTTCTATTCGTTGGGTGATAAAATATTTTTCAATGGTTGTGCCCTCTACTTGTGAAAACAGGTTGCTTAAATAATTGTAGTCCTGGTGAATTTGTGAAGTTATAAATGCGGATAGGTTTGTTTTTATTTCGCAGTCAGTATGGTGAACCAATGTTACAATGGCATTCTTTATTTTTTCGATGGTCTGGCTTTTTTTGTCGTCAATAAGTTCGAAGCCTAACGATTTTAATGAAGTATCCAACTGTGCTAATTGCTCTTTTGATAAGTCTTCTTCAATTTCCACTTCGCCCAAATTTACAGATAAGGGGCGAAGTCGCCTGTTTTCCAATTGTGCTTTTACTGCCATTTTGCACCTGCTGCAAACCATGTTCTTAATGTATAGTTTCATAATGTCTGTTCACCCTGTAACGGTTTGTAAAATTACAGAAAGGTGGTGGTAATGTGTGGAACCCAGACTGCTTGCCGTAAGTTGGCAATTGCAGCTCTTTTGCAAGATTGCTTTTCTTGCTTTTGTTGATGTGAATATAAAAGAAGCACGCTATCCTTGAATGGCGTTCTTTGTGTGTTTTCACCAACAGCCGAAGTAAGCGTTAAAAAATTTTTTTCATAATTGTCAAAGCTTTTCTCTGGAAGACATTTCGTCCCCATCTTAAATGAAATCGTCTCATTCCATTTTCCCATATCTATAAATACTTTTCCCAATCCGGCATGTGCAGATCAATTGCTTAAGGTTTCTTTGCACAAAATAGTTAGAATGAAATTTAAGACAATGCTATTGGCAGCAGCGGTATGTTATACAGCACCGGTGGGGGCACAAAAAAGAGACAGCATACAAATAAGCATGCTGAAGGAAGTAACGGTTACCGGTTTTAAAACCGTACGTGGTACGGGCCATATGCCTGAGGTAAAAGACGGAATAATTTATGCAGGTAAAAAAAATGAAGTGATTATTGTGGACAGTGTGGATGCCAATAAAGCCATCAGCAATACCCGCCAAATTTTAGGCCGCATACCCGGCCTCAATATTGCCGAAACTGAAACCGGCGGCTTTACTGCAAACGGCATTGCCACCCGTGGCCTCAATCCCATACAGAGTATCGAAATGAATACAAGGCAGAACGGGTATAATATAAGCGCCGATATTTTTGGATATAATGAAGCATATTATGTACCGCCTATGGAAGCTGTGCAGCGCATTGAAATGGTAAGGGGCGCTGCGTCGCTGCAGTTTGGGCCGCAGTTTGGCGGCCTTGTAAACTATGTGGTGGGTGAGGTGCCGGCCAGCAAACCATTTGAATTTACCACGGCACAAACGGTGGGCAGCTATGGCCTGTACAATTCTTTTAATGCTGTAAGCGGCCAATATAAAAAGCTAAATTATTATGCATACCTCCAGTACAGGAGTATGGATGGTTACCGGCCAAACAGCCAGCAGTGGCAGCTTTCAGGGTTTGGCAAGCTGCAGTATAAGGCATCACCCCGGTTTACTATTGGTGCAGAATATTCTTTGCTCCGCAATAAAGTAAAGATGCCCGGCGGGTTAACGGACAGTATGTTTAATGCAAATCCAAAAGCGTCTGCACGTGAGCGTAACTGGCTACGCAGTCCCTGGAATATTGTGGCGCTGTATGCCAATTT
>JAYWIB010000622.1:0-2010 GCA_043789265.1 Chitinophagaceae bacterium | reverse complement strand
TGTTCGGATACAAAACCTTTTATAACTCCACCATTTCCCTTGCATTTTCCAGTGCTGCCGAAGTAGGTTTTTCGCCACTCAGCATTTGGGCGATAGATACCACTCTTTCTTCCCCCGTAAGCAGGCGGATGGATGTACTGATTTTTTGATTGCGCTGTGCTTTATACACAAAGTAGTGAGCATCTCCCCTGGCGGCTATCTGCGGCTGATGTGTAATGGATATTACCTGGTGTTGTTTGGATAAAGATTTCATTATAATGCCTACCTGTTTGGCTGCTTCGCCACTTATGCCGGTATCTATTTCATCAAATATCAGTACGGGCAATTCCAGTTTTTTTACTACCAGCGATTTTATACAAAGCATCAGCCTGCTTAGCTCGCCGCCGCTGGCTACTTTTCGCAATGGCTCAAAACGGCCGCTCTTATTGGCATCAAACAAAAATTCTGTTTCCTCTGTACCATCTTTGGTAAGCCCGGTTTTATTTAACTGTACCGCTATCTGTGCATTGGGCATGCCCACCTGCGCCAGCAGCTGGTTTACATTTTTTGTAAATGGCACGATGGCTTTATTACGGTTTGCAGCAATTTTAGCAGCTACTTCTTCACATGTTTTTTGCAATGCTGCAGTTGCTTTTTCTGCCTGGATTATTTCATCAGCAATGCTGGTAAATGCCTGCAGCTTTTGCTCCAGATCATCTTTTATGGGGAGCAACTCAGCGGTAGTTTTTACATTGTGTTTTTTTAATAATTTATATCCTGCAGATAATTTATCATTGGCAGCAGCAATCTTTTCCGGATCATGCTGAATGGAATCAGCAATTTTTTCCAGCTCATCTGCTATATCCATTGCCTCCAGCAGGGCGCTTTGCAGGCGCTGGGTTAATGCAGGTAATTCTTCATGATAAGAAGCAGCGGCATTTAGTTTGGCCACAATGCTTTTTAACTGCGGAATTACAGGCTTATCACTTTCAGCTAAATCAACGATTAGGGAGTTCAACTGCGTTTTGATATGCTCTGCATTGTTCAGCAATTTTAAGGAAGCCTCCAGGTTTTCCAGTTCATCTTCGTGCAGGCCGGCTTCTTCCAGTTCGTTGTACAAAAACTGGTTATAGTCAAGCATAGCCGAGGCGTTTTGCTGTTGCTGTTTTAATGCATCAAGCTCCTGCCTTGTTTTTACGAGCTGGCGGTAATGCACACTGTATTGCTTCAGCAGTTCCATATTTTCTGCAAGTGCATCCAGCACCCTGCGTTGAAAACTATTGTCGCCCAATTCCAAAGTATCAAACTGCTGATGCAGATCTACCAGCAGGGCGCCCAGCAGTTTCAATTGATTTAAATTAACGGGTGTGTCATTTACAAAAGCCCTGGACTTACCGCCTGCCGTTACCTCCCTGCGTACATACAATTCGTCCCCGGCATCCAGCTCTGCATCTTTTAAAAACTGCTGCACCTCGGCATTTTTCTTTACATCAAATGCCGCCTCCACCATACATTTTTTTTCCTTATCCGGCAGGGCTGCACTTTCGAAGCGCTCACCCAATACCAGCGTTAATGCACCGGCAAGAATACTTTTACCGGCACCGGTTTCTCCGGTTATAATATTTAAACCTGGGGAAAAGCTGATGCTTATTTCCTCTATAATGGCGTAGTTGCGTATATCTAATTTGCTAAGCATATAAAGCAGGCAAATTACAATTTTTTAAAACAGCAGTGTGTAAATTAAAGGGGCATAAAATGAATTGTTACTCACAACACGAGAAGACTCGTTTGGTTAAAATGGAGAAAGGGAATGAAGAGCCCAATGTTGCATGCGGTGCCGGCCGGGATACGAAGATTGCGTTTATCAACAAAAGCATCATGAGCCTTACAGAATTATCTGCTGCCACCACATCGTCCAATGTGCTGAAGATGGTTTGATGGGGGTATTTCGTAGTATAATTACATACTGATATACAGCAATAATTACACTGCTTTGCAGGTACTCACATAGTGTGTATATTTGATCGGAGG
>JAYWIB010000621.1:0-7051 GCA_043789265.1 Chitinophagaceae bacterium | reverse complement strand
CAATGATAAAAGCTGATAAAATAAATGGCAGCACGGACAGGTTATCGTGGTAAGTAAATACGCTTAACCAGTTGCTCATAAAATACCAGGCTACCGGAAACGCAATGGCAGCAGATATCAGCGACAGCCATAAATAATTTTTTGTAATCATACTGATTACACTGGCAGTACTGGCGCCCAACACACGGCGTATGCTTATCTCCTTTTGTTTTTGCTGTGTGGTAAAGGCTGTAAGGCCAAGCAAACCCAGGCATGTAATGATAATAGTGAGGATGGAAAATGCTGCAAATATTTTTCCTCTCTTTTGGTCGGCGGCGTATTGCGAATTAAAATCCTCATCCAGAAATTTATACTCAAAAGGCAATGCAGGAAAATATTTTTTCCAGGTGGCCTCTACTTTTGCAATGGAAGATTTGATACTGGCTGCCTCCATCTTTAATTGTATAATATTGTTATTGGCAGCATAAAATAACAGCAGTGGCTCAATGGGATTGTACAATGATTTCTGGTTAAAATCTTTCATCACACCAATTACTTCAAGATAATTGGAAGAGGTATCGCCTGGAAATTTTACCCGTTTGCCAATGGGTTGTTTCCAGCCAAATTGTTTCACCATTGCTTCATTTACCACAATGCTGTGCAGCGTGTCTGCACGGCTTAAAAAATTTCGCCCCATCGCTATTTTTATACCAAGTGTAGTCGTAAAATTTTCATCAATCTGGTAACAGTTAATACCCTTATCTGTATTTCCACTATCCGTTTGTACGGTAAACAAGTTAAGGCTAATGTTGCCACTGCCGGGGCATGCATTACCGGTACCCACTGCCTTTACACCGGGCAGGCTGCGAAAGTCATTGTTCATTGCCCGTATCTTGCTTCGTTCATCTTCGCCGGTATTTACTGTTACAGTCATTACCTGATCTTTGCTAAAGCCAAGGTCTTTTTTATTTAGAAAAGAAAGTTGCTTGTATACCACCCATGTACAAATAAGCATTATCATGGAAATGGAAAACTGCAGCACCACCAATGTCCGGCGCAGGTTTACATTGCCCGATGCTTTTGACAAAGCACCTTTTAAAATACTTACTGGCTTAAAGCCTGATAAATAAAATGCAGGGTAGCTGCCACCCACTAATCCCGTAAACAAACCAATGCCCAGCAATAAAAAAATATTGAATGGCTGCAGCAATGTATGCAGTGTAAATGCTTTACCAGAAATGCTGTTGAACGAAGAAAGCAAAACAATCACCAGTATTACACTAAACAATACTGCCACAAAAGCCGTTAATAAACTTTCGCTTAAAAACTGCAGCACCAATTGTTTTTTTGATGAGCCGGTTACTTTTCTTATCCCAATTTCTTTTGCCCTTCTGGCACTTCTGGCAGTAGTAAGGTTCATATAATTGATGCAGGCAATCAGCAGCATAAAAAATGCTACTGCACTAAATATCCAGATGTAGTTCATGCTGCCAAGTTCTTCCGGCTCATTCTGCAACTTTGAATGTAGATGTATTGCGGTAATGGGCTGCACATCGTACCGCATGGTAATATTGAAAGGTTTAAAAACAGGCTCCACAAATTTTTTGTATACATCGGCCAGTTTTTTATTTACTGCAGCTACATTGGTATTTGGCTTTAGCAACACATAAGTAAAGTTGTTAAAGTTGCCCCAGTTTTCCTGCTGCTCTTTTGGGATGGGCCTAAAAAAAGTGGATATCGAAATCAACATGTCGTAACGGATGTGTGAATTATGTGGCACATCTTCTATTACGCCGGTTATTTTATATACATCATATACCGACTTTAGTGTTTTACCAATTACTGCTGTGTTTCTGCCAAAATATTTCTCCGACAATGATTTTGAAATTACCATACTAAAAGGTTCGTTCAAAGCAGTGGCTGGGTTACCCTGCAAAAAACGATGTGCAAATACATTGAACAGATTGCTATCAGCATAATAAATTTTTGTTTCATAAAAATTATTGTCACCGCTTTTAAACAATGTTCGCTCTCTTCCCACAAACCGTACAGCATCCTGCACTTCAGGAAAATCTTTTTTCATCGTTGCTGCCATGGGGAATTGCGTAAATGGCCAGTCGAAATTTTTATCCTTTTCCTGTATGTAGGTATTTATCCTGTAGATGCTGTCTGCATTTTTATTATGCCGATCGTAGTTCAGTTCATCTACAATATAAAAAATAAGGAAGAGGCTGAATGTAATGCCAATGGTAAGTCCCAGCACATTGATGAGGCTGTACCATTTGTCTTTTTTAAAATTGCGGATGGCGATAAGGAGGAGGTTTTTTATCATGGCTTTTAATTTATGTCTGATGTCTGATTTATGTTTGATGTCTGATTTATGTCTGATGTCTGATTTATGATATCTGATTTATGATGTATGATTTATGATGTATGATTTATGATGTATGATTTATGATGTATGATTTATGATGTATGATTTTGTTCCCGGCATTTGTTTTTCAAATGAACATCGTTGTGTGACTCTCTTGTATTGTTTGTTCTATGGTCATCTTTTTCCACCTTTTGTTTTTGCGACGGGTTTCACCCATCGCTAAGAGATGCCGCCCCTTCAGGGCTATACAGGAAATTCAATAAGCTAATAAGGTTATCAATTTTTAACTTGAGTTTCTACTAAGGTTTTGTTTCAGTTGTATTTAATCTTAGTAGAAATAAACCATCATCACAAAACCTTATTACCTTATTTTTCCCTTCACTACTTTGGTTTTTGCCCTTCAGGGCTATGCGTTCATGTTATTGAAACCGCATTGCCCAATAAAGTGATGATGTACAAGAGTGCGATGCCGCTAATTGCGGAACAGGCTGCCAATGAAGCATAATAGCAGCACTCCAGTTGACCTCATCACCCTTCCTCTTCTCCTTCAGGAGAAGAGGCGGCGCTTCATACCACTTCCAAACATTTTATCTTCTACATCTTCATTTTATCTTTAATCAACAATAACTCCAACACACCGCTATAACAAAAACTCTTTTTAGTTCGCAGACTCTAAAGTTCCCCCTTTGGGGGCGGAGGGGGCTATTTTATCTGCCACATCTTCATCTGTTCCTTAATCAACAAAAAATCCAACATTCAGCTATAACAAAAACGGTTTTAGTTCGCAGGTTCCAGTTCCTCCCCTCAGGGGAGGTTAGGAGGGGCTTCTTATTCTGTTCTCAAACTTTTTACGGGATTTGATAACGCTGCTTTTACAGCCTGGAAACTCACAGTAAGAATCGTAATCAGTAATGCCCCAGCAATCGCTACCCCAAAAATCCACCAGCTTACAGCCGCCCTGTAATCATACTGCTGCAGCCACCTGTGCATACCATACCATGCCAGCGGGGCAGCAATGGCGCAGGCAATAATCACCAACAACACAAAATCTTTTGACAGCAGTTGCCATAAATTAAATACAGAAGCACCCACCACTTTTCTTATACCTATTTCTTTGGTGCGCTGCTCTGCAACAAACGATGCAAGACCAAACAAACCGAGGCAGGAAATGAAAACTGCCAGCACTGCAAACACACAGGCCAGTGTGCCAATGCGTTCTTCATTACCAAATTTTTTTGCGAAGTCTTCATCCACAAATTTGAATTCGAATGCAGTGGCGGAATCGTATTTTCTAAAGATGTTATCTATTTTTTTAAGCGCATCATTGGCGGAGAGTGCCGGGTTAATTTTCATCACCAGTATACTGCCCTCATCTTTTGTGTAGTGATACATAGAGGCACGGATGGGCTGATAAGCAGATTCCACCAGCATATCTTTTACCACGCCAATTATTTTAAAAGGTCTGTCATCCCATGTAATGGTTTTGCCTACGGGGTCTTTTAAACCAATGAACTTTACCGCTGACTCATTTAAAATAAATGCTGCACTGTCGGTGGCAAAGTCTCTTGAAAAATCACGGCCTTCTTTTATCTGCCATCCAATTACTTTTCCATACTCAGGTGTTACACCAGTATTGGGAAAATCCACCGCCTGATTAGGGTCTTTTCCTTCCCACATAAAACCACCGTTGCTGTTCCATACTTCTGTAATGGAGCTTGCTGATTCCGCTATTTCCACAATGGCGCTGCTACTCTTTAATTCATTTCTCAAGGCTTCAAATTTGCTGTGCAGCACAGCGTTGGTGCCTGAGTAAACAAGGCTTTGTTTATTGTAACCCACGGGCCTGTTTTTGGCATGCTGTATTTGGCGGAACACTACAATGGTTCCGATTATCAATGCCACGGAAACAGAAAACTGCATCACCACCAGCACTTTTCTTGGTATGGATGCAAAGCGCCCCATCCTGAACGTTCCTTTCAACACTTTCACCGGTTGAAAGGATGATAAATACAATGCAGGATAGCTGCCGGCCAGCAGCCCGGTAAAAATGCTGAAGCCAACGGCTATCAGCCAAAAGAACGGATTACTCCATAGCATGGATATTTTTTTATCGGCCACCTCATTAAAAAAAGGAAGGCATACTGTTACCAATATCAGTGACAATATGAATGCAATTATCACCACCAAAAAAGATTCGCTGAAGAACTGTGCTATTAGTTGACCACGGGCAGAGCCGATGGCTTTTCTTACACCTACTTCCTTTGCCCTTTTTTCGCTGCGGGCCGTACTCAGGTTCATAAAATTGATGCATGCCAGCAGCAATACAAACAAACCCACAATGCCAAACAGCCACACATACTGAATGCGTCCGCCAACATTTACACCATTTTTAAATTCATCACGCAGGTGCCAGTTTTTCATTGGCTGCAAAAACATGGCTGCTTTAAATCTTTTTTCATCCGGCCCCAGGGCATCATACTTTACATTCCGGATTCTTGCAGATACTTTTTCCATGTCTGCATTTTCATTTAACAGAGCAAATGTTTGTGTAAAATTACTGCCCCATGGATTTTCCATTTGCTTTATCCACGGGTTTTGCTGCAGGTACAGTTGCCACGGCAAAATATAATTGAGCTCATTAAAAAATGTATTGTAAGGAAGGTCTTCATACACGGCTGTTACTTTTACATCTGCTTTGTTATCGAGCCTGAGTATTTTGTTGATGGGGTCGTCACTGCCAAAATAAGATTTTGCAACTGAAGCCGAAAGCATAACAGCATTCATTTCTTTAAGTCCGTCACCAGTGCCTTTTAAAATTTTTAAAGAAAGCATATCCGGCGCCTGCCGCTCAAAAAACATTCCCCGCTTCAATAATTTTTTTTCGCCATAAGCAAGTGTATGCTGAAAATTCCAGGAAGCCTGCAGCACATATTTGAAGTCGCTGCCGTATTTATTTTTTATTTCTTCCGACAATACATAAGGGTTAGAAAACTGGCTTTGTATTACACCATTGAACAATTGATTTTGCATTACACGTGCAATGCGGTCGTAGTTTTTATGGTACTTATCAAAAGAAAGTTCATCCCAAATCCACAGGCCAATCATGATGGCCACAGCCATACCCACGGCGAGGCCGCCTATGTTAATGGCGCTATACCCTTTGCTTCTGAGCAAATTGCGCCAGGCAATTTTAAAAAAGTTTTTAATCATGGCCATTCAGTTTAGGCTGAAAACCGTCAACCACCGTGCCAAGCTAAAACCCTTTGTGGGCAAGGCTTTCAGGAAACCCCTCCTGGACAGGTGTACGAAAACGGACAGTTGGTGTTTGATAGCGGACAAGCAGCCCATTCCTCCTGCTCCCTTCCCCGGAGGAAGGGAGCGGTGCTGTATATCATCACCGGGAATTTTATCTTTCACATCGTTATTTGTTATTTACTCAACATGGAGGCCAAGACTTGCTTTTATAAACTGAATAGTGATGGCAGGTTTACCGGCTTGGATTTTTTGGGGCTGTGGGCGGCAAATAATTTTTCATCTTTTGTTCCGGCTGTTCATTCCAAAGCCGGCACAAAGCCAGCGCACAAGCCTTCACCGTGTTTTCCATTTCCATCCGGCAGCCATTGGGCAGGTTAGCTTTTTTCAGCGTAAGCGGAAGTGCATCTTGTTTTCTCGTCCCAGCGGGGTTTCCACAGCATACCCCATAAAGTATAAAAGTTTTTATGTGGAACCCTGCTGTTGAACAACTCCGGCACAGGCATCCACCCTCTGCCTAAAACAATCAAGGCACCTGTAATTTTTAATTGCTGCAGATTTGAACGGGTAAAAAAAAATCTGTCCCAGCGGGGTTTCCACAGCATACCCTAAAGTATAAAAGTTTTTACGTGGAACCAAGCTGTTGAATGACACCTGCATCGGCAACCCGACATATTTTCCTAGGCAACATAAAATAAGTTCTAAGTGCGAAAATTTTCCTCCGCCATGCCTCGTGTCCCCACCAGCCATGTATGCTAAACTCTAAAAAAAGAAAACGATTTTGTTATCTTTACAAGACTAAAATGCTAAGCCCGTTTACCATATCACCCAACATTCAAAGCGGCGAACCTGTATTTACCAATACCAGGGTGCCTGTAAAAAACCTGTTTGATTATTTAAAATCAGGCCATTCACTGAATGAGTTCCTTGATGATTTCCCTTCAGTAAAAAAAAAGCAGGCCATACAGATAATTGACCATTCTGAAAACCTTTTCCACTTTCATACAATAGCCAATGAAAAAGGTGCTGCTTGATGAAAACCCCCCTGTAAAAATTAAATACCGCCTGCGGGATGTTTGTGAGATTTATACTGTAAATTTTGCCCCGGCGGGGTTTCCACAGCATAAACCATAAAGTATAAAAGTTCTTACGTGGAACCCCGCTGTTGAATAACTCCTTAAGAGCCATACACCCAAACTAAAAACCAACAGGGCATAGATAATTTTTGTTTGCAGCAGATTTAAATCAACAAAAAACTGTTGAATCAGGCTGCCTTCAGATTTTTTGCTGCCCGGCAAAAAACAAATAATTACTACCTTTATGCAAACTTCATCCCATGAATATTGATGCAAAAAAATCCCAGGTGCTTCAGACACTAAGCAGCACAAAGGATAAAGGACTGATTGAGGAAGTATATGAATTGCTGTATCCTGCACAAGCTGTCAA
>JAYWIB010000620.1:0-7083 GCA_043789265.1 Chitinophagaceae bacterium | reverse complement strand
CCGCCAGCTTCTTTCAGATTCCATTTCACAATGGACACCCTTGCTCTTGGCTAACGATAAGTACTGCAACTCTCGTTCGGGACTTGCACCCTATAGTTTATGACCATGCCTGACACACTAAAAAAACCGGTTGAACAATCAGCCGGCTATAATAACAGATAACAGCAATATTTACATTTTGCCCATTACAAACATGGGGCCTTTTGGAGCAGTGTTGCCCGCTTCCGATTCAAGCGTTACAGCAAACGCATCTGCTCTGCCGAAAGTTTTCATTTTTTGTATACGGTACTTATCACCCTTTTTTGATATCAGTATCATTCCGGCATCTACGGGCTTTCCATCTACAATAGCCCATAGCTGGTATTGCTTTCCATCAGGTGCAGCAGGCAGGTTGCTGGGGTCAATGTATACTTCACCGGAATTTTTCATCCAGAAAATTTTGGCTGCTGCCTCAGGTGAAGCCTCCAGCCCGTTCAATGTTACAGGCATACTGTACTTGCTCTGCACCACCTGCATATCATTTTCCAGTGCTTTTGATTTGTCCTTCACATCAGTAAGTAACTGCTGTGTTTTTTCCAGTTCCGATTTTGTATTACTGCTGCTTCTGTACAGTAAAATATTTATTACAATACTTGCAGCTAATAAAAAAATACAAGCTGCAGCCACCCGTTTCCACATTGCAAAATCAGCATTTTTGGAAGTATTGTTATCATTGTTTCTATCTGGCTGTGCAGTCAATGGAATTATTTTACCATTTTCCTGGTGTGCATTTTCAACATCACGGATTATTGCCGAAAAAGTTTTATCCTTTACCGTTGTAGCGGGCTGCATGGCATGGTCACTTATATACAATTCCATCGTTTGTTCAATCTGCCAAAATTCCTGCTTTACTTCAGGATATTTTTTTAGAGCCTCCTGCACCTGTATGCATTCTTCGGGTGTGGCAAGCCCTGCTGCGTACAATTCAAGTAAACCGGATGATATAATGTATTGCGCTTCCACTAAGTGTACTGTAAATATTTTTTTAATTCTGTAATTGCAGCACGCATTCTGGTTTTAACAGTACCGAGGGGTATATCAAGCTGTTTAGATATTTCATCCTGCGTATAACCGCTGAAGTAAGCCAGGTCAATGATAATGCGCTGGTCAGCCTTAAGGTTGGCAACATGTTTTCTTAACCCCATTGAATCAAATCTGTCTATTCCTGTGGCTGTATCTTTAAGGTTAAGTACGGAATTTTCGTCGCCGGAGATTTTTTGTTGCTTTTTAAATCCCTTGCTTCGCATGGTGTCAATGGCAAGATTCCTGGTTAAATTCAGCATCCAGGTAAACAGTCTGCCTTTGGCTGTATCGTAAGTGGAAAAGTTGTTCCAGATTTTTACAAAGGCTTCTTGCAAAATATCTTCGCCCAGTTTTTCATCCTCTATCATGCGGTAAATAACGCCGTACAGCGCTGCGGCATAATTATCATACAGATACGAAAAAGCAGCCTGGTCTTTTTGCCTGATTTGCAGTACAAGTTCTTCTTCGCTGTATTTATTTATTTTTTCCAAAAATAATGGCGGGATGTTTATAACTGTAAATGTAATTTTTTTTGTGTTATTACAAAACAAACATAGTGCAAGTTATTTATAGTGCTTCATTGTTATGCAGACAAAGGGTATACTTCATACACTGGGCTGAACAAATATATTTTTCCTGTGCTTATCTCCACACATTTAAAACGCTTGCGTACTTTTTCTTCTTTTTTAAAAATTCTTCCGCCTTTTATAGCAAACAAAGTGCCGTTTGCCAGGCTCTCCACCAACGCCATTCCCTCCTTTTTCTCATCATGCTGGTGCAGCACCCTCAGCAGGCCGGCATCTGCACAACTGCTGGCTGCCGGATTCTGCAGGGTTTTCATCAATGCTTTTTGTATATCAGCAGGAAAAACTTTTTTTAATAAAAAGCGGGCGAGTACTTTACTGTATTCGTTCTTCCATTCCGCACCGTGTGCCTGCACCCGGTTGCCAAAGCGCTCGTACGTAAACAGGTGCGCCAGCTCATGAAGAAGTGTAATGAGAAAAGCATATTTATTAAGACTGCTATTTACGCTGATGCGGTGGCTTTGGCCTGCATGTGCATTGCGGTAATCGCCCAGCACAGATTTTCGTTCACGGGTAATGGTTAGCTGCACCTTATATTGCTGAAGATATTGCAGTACTTCATTAAAGCTGCCTTCGGGCAGGTAGTCTTTTAACTGTAGCAGGGGAGCTTGCTGCTTAGGCATGCTGTTGTTTATTCATTTTAGTAGCCACGGCGGCCTCTATCGCAAGATAAAGTAAATATAAAATCATCGCAGCAAATACAGACATTTTACTGAAAGTGGCTTTCCATCCAAATGCATAAATTACAAGTGCTGTAAGGCATACAAACATTTTTATAATCATGCCCCCCATTACACTTCGTACAAATACATTGGGGTTGCTGTTTTTTACTCCTTTTTTTTGAAGATAAAATGCAATGAGGCTTACAATAAAAAATAACAGGTTTGCAATCATTAACACTTCGCTATTGAGTGAATGTGCTGCCAGCCAATTTTTATTGAGCAGCAAAAATGCGTTGCATATTACAAACAAAACTATAAGCGGCCGCAGCAGCTTTAACTGGTTACTCATAATTACTCAGTACATTTTTTTATCAGTGATTTACCGCATTGCCGAGGTCGGCATTCAGCTCTACTACGTTGGCTCCCATATGGCAGTTGCCATTAAACGTGGCTGTAGGCTCTACCTCCAGTTTGCCTGCATATATTTCGCCGGTTACTTTGCTGTTGCCTCTCAACTGCAGCAATTCATTTACTTTTAACTGGCCGGTTACTTTGCCCAGCACATCAGCATCCTGGCCCGTTATATCTCCTTCCACCATGCCTTCGGTGCCAATTAATATTTTTGCTTTTGCATGCAGGTTGCCAATTAGGGTTCCATCAATACGAATGTCGCCATTGCTTTCAATATTTCCACGTATGATGGTGCCTGTGCCAATAATGGTAGTGCTGCCCGTAGGTGTTTCTGCAATTTTATTTTTCGAATTAAACATAGACTGGAATTTTTAAATTTTATAAGCAGTTGCTCTTTGGTTAAATAATTGACTATTGTTATGTCAGATGTATACTGACAAGTTTCACTGGTTTAAAATTTTATTGGATGCGATGTGTATCCCAGGCATACAATCTACTCATCATACTTTTCCGGCTTGGGCAATACCAGTTTGGTGGTGTCCATTTTAGGCAATGTGCCCTGTAATACTTTTTTTAAATCGTCTAAATATTGCTGGCGGTATTTAAGTGCCAGTTCCATCGAATCAGTTCGTATTTTTAAATTTTTGTATTCCCTCACCGTTTTTGCATCACCATAGCCCACACCCGGCAGGTAATACTTTACAGGGGTAAATACAATGAGTGCTACAGTAAGAAACGTCAACACAACAAAAATAGTGCTAAGGGCAATATATACACTCAGCCTGCTTAAGCGGAACTTTACCACCTCCTCATAAGTATCTTCATTCATTACTACAAGTCTGTAGCGGTTACGCAATCTTTTTAAGGTGCTGTTGGTATCTAATGGTGGCATAGTTTTTTCCGGATGTTAAAATTAAGAAACCAATGTCATTATCTATAGTAATTGGCAAAAATATCCGATATTTAGCCGCATTTTATGCCCCAAAAAAATATGAATCAAAAGATATATTTACTGGCCCTGCTGATAACTGTTTTATCCGGCACCCACATTGTTTCTTTTGCACAGCCTACATGGACGATTGACCTGCTGGGTAAGGAAAAAAAGCCTGAAAAATTTACTGAAAGAAAGCTCGGCTCCGAAAAAATGGCCGATAAAAAATTCACCCTTATCCGTCATTTTTTTCAAAACAATTATACCCGGTACAATTATTATTTTAATGCAAACAATAAAATCAATACAGTACTGGAAAGGGCTAAGGCATCGCAGCAGGATGATTACAGCAAGCTGCTTGCTTACTATCCCTACTCGCTGGAAAATACTGCCAGCCAAAAAACAGAACTGGACTCTGTAATATACAAAGCCACGGCTGGCCTACTCCTGCACGACCTGCGCAATGACTGGGTAGACAACATGTACCTGCTGATGGGTAAGGCATATTTTTTAAGAAAGGATTTTGATTCGGCAGCGGCTACATTTCAATTCATCAATTTCAACTTATTTCCACGAAAAAAGAAGGAAGAAGACAGCAGGGTAATTGGCACAAGCGAATCGGCCAGTAACAGTAAAATAAGTATTGCCAATACCGAAAAACAAAACATACTTCAAAAATTAACTGCCAAGCCCCCCAGCAGAAATGATGCCTTGATATGGCTTACCCGTACACTGGTAGAGCAGGATGAACTGGGCGAAGCAGCCGGCCTTATCAGCACTTTACAAAATGATCCCAACCTGCCGCAGCGCTTAAAAAACGATTTGGATGAAGTAAATGGCTATTGGTTTTTTAAACAAAATAATTATGACAGCGCTGCAGTATACCTGGAGAAAGCATTGACCAATACAGAGAACAAGCAAGACCTGTCAAGAGCCGAATTTGTGCTGGCGCAGTTGTATGAAAAAATGGGCAACTTTGATAAAGCCACAGTGTATTATAATAAAGCCTCTGGACATACCACCAATGCATTGATGGACATTTATGCACAACTCAACAATGCAAAAATGCGTAAGGGCGACAATGTAAAAGAGCTGGACAATGGCATCACTAATTTATTGCGGCTGAGCAAACGGGACAAATTTGAAACCTACCGGGATATTATTTTTTATGCCGCCGGCGAACTTGCCATGAACAAGCCAGATACAAGCCTGGCGATATCGTTTTTTACCAAAAGCTACAGGCTAAACGAAAACAGTGTTTCTTATAAAAACAAAGCTTTTCTGCAACTGGGAGACATAGCCTACAGCCGTAAAGAATATAAAGACGCATACAGCTTTTACGACAGCCTGCAATCTGGCGATACAACTCTGGCTGACCGGCTGGAAACTATACAGGCAAGAAGGAATAGTTTGTCTAAAATAGTAGAAAAGATCTTTGTAATAGAAAAGCAGGACAGCCTGCAGCGGATTGCTGCGATGGAACCTGCATTGAGAGATGCTTTTATAAAAAAATTATCTAAGCGCCTGCGCAAAGAAAGGGGCCTTAAGGAAGAAGATAACAGCAGCAGCGGCACTAACGAACTGATTAGCTTTGACAGTAAAAATAATGAGCCTGCAGATTTGTTTGCCTCCAGCACCAGCAGTAAAAGCGGTGACTGGTATTTTTACAACAACTCCGTAAAGGCAAAAGGTTTCAATGAATTTAAAAGAAAATGGGGCACTCGTACCAATATTGATAACTGGCGAAGAAAAAGTGCCGCAGCCATCGCTAAATCGGATAACAATGATGCCGCTTCGCCTGCACTGAACATGAACCCGGACGACCTGGATGCTGCCAGTATGGATGCTATAAATAAACTGGATGAAAATGTGGACAAAGCAAAAAAAACAGGCGGTGCCGGCACAGAAGAAATCAGCCAGCCTGATGATATTACGTATGAAGGGCTTATGAGTAACCTGCCGCTTACCGAAGAAAGACTGGATGAAAGCAATAACCTGTTTGCAGTAAATTTATTTGAACTGGCCAAACTTTATCAGGATGAACTGGAAGATTATAACATTGCCATAGCCACGTACGATTCTGCATTAGCCCGTTACCCTGACTCGCTGTACAATGGCCGGATTTATTTTGGTTTATTTTACTGCTACTCCAAACTGGGTGATAACAGCAGTGCCGCTTACTATAAAAAATTACTTGATACAAAATTTCCGGGTACGCAATTTGCAAAAATACTGTCCAACCCTGCGGCTGCCAAACCGGAGCAAAAAAATGAAGCAGGCACTAAACGCTACGAAGGCATTTACACACGGTTTATTGAAGGAAAATTTGATGAAGCGGTGGCCGAAAAGAAAAAGGCAGACAGCCTTTATGGAAACAGTTACTGGAGTCCGCAGTTGTTGTACATCGAAGCGGTGTATCATGTAAAACAAAAGAATGACAGCAGCGCCATAGAAGTGCTGAATAATATTGTGAGCCTCTATCCAAAATCGCCCTTGAAACCCAAAGCAGAAAAAATGATTGATGTACTGGGCAGAAGAAAAGAGATAGAAGAATACCTCACGAAGCTGGAAGTAAAAAGATATGCAGAAGATGAAATTGTAATTACACAGCAGCGGGTGCCAATGGTACGCAACGATTCCACATTGATAGTATCTCCAAAATTTAATGATAGCAGCCGCACTGCTGCTGTGTTGAAGCCTGCCGTTAGCAATGTTCCTGTAATAAAAGACAGTGTGCTTAGAGTGCCCAAAACCGCCAGCGGCCCATATGTTTTCAACTACACAGCCGCACACAATGTAATAATGGTGCTGGACAAAGTGGACCCTACTTACGTGAATGAATCTAAAAATGCATTTGCAAGATTTGCCTCAGACAATTTCAGGGCATTGCAGTTAAGCATTACAAAAGATACACTCAATAAAGATTTAAGTTTGGTGGTATTTTCTTCTTTTGAAACTGCAGAGGAGGCGCTTAAATTTTACACCAGAGTAAAAAAAGCAGCGCCGGATGAAGTATCCTGGCTGCCTGCAAATAAATATTATTTCTTACTGATTGACAATGATAACCTGGAGCGGATGAAGCAAACCAAAGACATGGAAGGTTATAGAAAGTTGTTGAAAAAACAGTTCCCTGATTTCTTTTAAAATGCATTGAGCAATATTCATTGTTGCACCGCTGCCAATATTTTTAAAACTTTGATGACAACATGAAAAAATCTGTAAGTGTTTTGTGGAAAGTATTTTTTTGGGGATTGCTTGCAGTGGTGCTGCTGTTTACATGCGCCAACTTTGGCCTGTTTGGTAAAATGCCTTCTTTAAAAGAACTGGAAAATCCAGAGGCAGATTTGGCGAGTGAAGTATATACTGCCGATGGAAAACTGATGGGTAAATATTTTGCCGAAAACCGCAGCGAAGTAAAATACAATGCCATATC
>JAYWIB010000619.1:0-2020 GCA_043789265.1 Chitinophagaceae bacterium | reverse complement strand
GTGGCGCAGGTGGTGATAAACCAGTTGTACAAACAAACCGAACTGCAGACATCTTATGGCATCAACAATGTGGCGCTTGTAAAAGGCCGGCCAAAAATTCTTAACCTCAAAGATTTAGTCAGCGAGTTTGTAAGTTTCAGGCATGAGGTGGTGGTTAGGCGTACCGAGTTTGAATTAAAGAAAGCAAGGGAAAGAGCGCATATACTGGAAGGGTATATCATTGCACTGGATAATTTAGATGCCATTATAAAGCTTATAAGGGAATCATCAACACCAAACATTGCACAGGATGGGTTGATAAATAATTTTGGCATGACGGAGATACAGGCAAAGGCTGTACTTGAGCTCCGCCTGCAGCGCCTTACCGGGATGGAGATAAATAAAATAAGGGAAGAGCATGCAGAAATAATGAAACTGATTGATCACCTGCTGCAGATTTTGGGTAATGAGGGCATGCGGTACGACATCATTAAAACAGAACTGCAGGAAGTAAAAAATAAATTTGGTGACGAAAGAAAAACAGAAATTGTATATGTTGGTGATGAAATAAATATGCTCGACCTTATTGAGGAAGAGGATGTTGTGGTAACTATTTCACATTTAGGTTACATTAAAAGAACATCATCTGCCGAATACCGGCAGCAGCGGCGTGGTGGCAGAGGAGCCAAAGGCAGCAGTACCCGGCAGGAAGATTATATAGAACACTTGTTTGTTGCATCTACCCATCACAGCCTTCTTTTCTTTACAGAAAAAGGAAGGTGTTTCTGGCTGAAAGTGTATGAAATACCTGAAGGCGATAAAATTAGTAAAGGAAGAGCCATTCAAAATATGGTACAAATACCGGCGGATGATAAGGTACGTGCCATCATTGATGTAAAGAATTTTGATGATGAAGAATATGTAAAAGGACATTACATTGTGTTGTGTACTAAAAAAGGGATTATTAAAAAAACAGACCTGGCAGATTTTAGCAGACCCAGGCAAAATGGTATCAACGCCATTAATATATTGGAAGGCGATCAGTTAATAGAAGCCAAACTAACAGATGGCAATTGTGAAATTGTAATGGCAGTAAAAAGCGGCAGAGCCATTCGCTTTCCTGAAGAAAAAGTTCGTTCTACCGGCAGGGGCGGTATTGGTGTATTTGGTATAGAAGTGGAAGATGCCAATGATGAAGTGGTAGGTATGGTTTGCGTAAACCGGCAGGATAAATCCCGGACTATATTGGTAGTGAGTGAAAAAGGTTTTGGCAAACGTACCGCTTTGGATGATGCTGAAACTGGTGAACCAAATTACCGGATAACTAATCGTGGCGGCAAAGGGGTAAAAACAATCAACGTTACAGAAAAAACCGGATCACTCGTTGGCCTGCTGGATGTAACAGAAAAAGAAGACCTGATGATTAGCTGTGTTAGCGGCGTTACCATCCGCATGAGTGTAGCAAGTGTAAGTGAACAGGGCAGGGCAACGCAGGGTGTTAAGCTGATACGAGTGGATGAAGGCGACGCCATTGCAGCCATTACCAAGCTGGATGAACAGGGAGAAGAAACAGAGTTGCCTGCAATACTACAAGAAGATGAAAATATAGCCGCTTCAGCAGATGATGCAGAGGAAAATAAATCAACTGAAAATGAAGTAACAGAAACTGATAATGAGTAAGATGTGAGTACTACCAGCAATAAAATAATCGTTATTTTTTTTATTCTATTGCTGACATGGGCCGCAGGAATACAGGCTCAGGAATTGGATAGTATCAGGCTTTATTTATTAAAAAATGAATTGGCAGCTGCCAAACACAGGGTTGATATTTACGCAGAAGAAAACACACAGGATGCAGTGGGCTTGCTTTTAAAAGCGCAGGTGTATGTAGCCATCAGTAAAAATGCAGGGTTTAAAGATTTGGTGGCCGATAGCCGGAAGATTGCATTTAGTGCTTTAGAGAAGGCGGGAGAAATAAGGAGTGCGATATTGACTGAACAGCTTTCAAAAGAACAACATCAATTGGCGCACGACATTTATA
>JAYWIB010000618.1:0-7101 GCA_043789265.1 Chitinophagaceae bacterium | reverse complement strand
AAAATTTCATCTGAACTTTTTCCGCCGCCAAAAACTGTATAGCTTCCGTTACGGTAAGGCTGCATGTGAGCACTGTCCCAGCCGCAGCCAAGTTTTTCATCGGTAAATGTGTAGCCCTGCTGATTGTTATTTCTCCATGGCCTTTCGCCTGTTCCTTTTATAAATTTGCTGCTGTTACCCAAAGTAAATTCATCAATGCATTTTCTTTTTTCTGCAGGCATTGGTACATCCATTTGTATGCTGCGTAAAACTGTAAATGGCAAAGCGAGGATTACAAAATCTGCGGTTACTTTAACAGCATTGTTATTGTTGCTGAAACATAATTCATACAAGTCAAAGTTTTGTTTTACTGCTGTCAGTTCATGCTGCAGCTTCACACTGTCTTTCACTTTTTGATAAACGGCTTCGGCCAAATGCTGGCTGCCGCCTTTTATCTTGTACACTTCATGCCCTTCATAAAACTGCCCATTTTTATCCAGCATTATCAGCAGGTTAAGGGCGCTTTGTTCTTCAATGTCCATTCCATATTCCCGGCTCAGCACTAAATCAATAAAACCATACAGCCATCCGCTTACACCAAGTGTGGTGATGTATTCTTTTACTGACTGGCTGTCGAGCTGTGCAAAAGAAGCAGCGGTTCTGTAAGTAAGTTCTTCCGGCAGAGATGCAATGTCTTTTACTATCTGTTCGATAAACGGTTTGATGGCTTCCATCAGTTCCTCTTCAGAACGCAGTTTGCCTTCGAAAAACAAAGTTTCCTTTTTCAATTTGTCACTGCGGAGATCGTAGCATTCAACGTTTAATTCTTTTGCAAGCTGAATAAGGTCTTCATGGTTTTCATCTACAAACTCGCCGCCGATATCTGTGGTGAGCCCTTCGCCAAAATAATCTGTGAGTGTAAACATTCTACCACCCACCCTGCTGGCTGCCTCATATAACGTGGACGGGTAGCCCAATTTTTTTAATTGATAAGCTGCATTTAATCCTGCTATACCTGCGCCAACAATTACAATTCCTTTTTTATCATCAGTTTTTTTTGCATGGAGCAATGATGGAACCAATGCCATGCCTGCACCGGCAAGGGCGGTGTTACGCAAAAACTTTCGCCTGCTTAAAAGCATTTGTGCCTGCGGGTTTGACTTTACCGAAGCATCAAATGCTTTTAGAAATATTTTACTAAAAATATTATGTGGCATGCAATCATTTTTGTTTCAATACCAGGCAAAAAAAAACTCTGCGCTTGCTTATTTGTGAGAAGTTATTTTTAAAAACCTGGGTTTTGTATCAATGTATTATTGGTCGCCGTTATTTCCCGCTGTGGAATGGGAAATACGGCGTTTGTATCATCCACACCCAGCACTTCATTTATTTTTCCGAGCCTTGCCAAATCAAAAAAGCGGTGGCCTTCAAAATTCAGTTCGGCTTTTCGTTCGTCCAAAACGGCATTTAAAAAAGCAGCTTCATCCTGCACGTCTTCCCCGGTAAGTGCTGCCATACCCCGGGCCTGCCGCAGCGTGTTTAAAAAATCCAGTCCGCCGCCTCCTAATTTTTTTGCTTCGGCTGCTATTAAATACATTTCTGCAATGCGTAAAATATAGGCCGGGTTATCTTTCAATACTTCGCCGCGGTATTTTTGTGTTCTTCCATCAGGTAAAATACTTTCGTCATTGTTTTCAAAGTCCATCAGACCGCTTCTGATATCACCGGGTCTGCTGTTAAAAAACTCCTGCATGCCCTGTCTGGCTAAAAAGAAAATCTCAGTACGCAGTGCATCATCCCTTACGTATGTAACACCGTTAAAAAAACTTTGGTTCTGTCCGTCGAAACTCAATTCAAAAACAGATTCCCTTGTTAACCGTGACGAATAAATGGAGGAGAATTTATCTGCTTCCAGCAAAGCATAAGTGCCATCATCTATTACTGCCTGTGCAAAAGAGGAAGCGCTCTCATAATTCTGCTGATACAGGTACACTCTTGCAAGGAGTCCTTTTACAAAAAGCTGGTTGGCATACTGTGCTGTAAGTTCTGATTCACCCAACAATGCATCCGCATCATTTAAATCTTTTAAAACGGCTGAGTAAGATTGTGCCACTGTACTGCGTGTTACAATATCTTTTTCCTTTTGTACAGATAACACTACCGGTATACCGAGTGCAGAAACATTGTCCCAATGATATCCAAACATACGAAGTGCATCAAAATGAGCAAGCCCACGCAATGCAAGTGTTTGCCCTTTTATACTTTTTCTTTCTTCAGCAGAAAGTATGGGATCGGAAATGTTATCTACTGCCTGCAAAATTTCATTGGCATTCGCTATGCATCTGTAAATGGCGAGGTATATTTTTTCTACATACACATTAGATGTAGTAACCGCATGGGCGCCTATGTCATTCAGGGCTGGTATATCATAACCACCCTGTGTACTTACATCGCTGTTTAAATCAGACATCAGGGGATAGTATGCGCCATAATAATCACGCTGCTGCATGTTATTGTAAAGCCCCACCATTGCTGACCTCAGGCCATCTGCATTTTTAAACACATCGTTCGCAGGTACATCATTAGGAGAATTTACATCTAATTTTTGGCAGGAAAATAAAGTGAATAACAAAAAAGCCGCTCCTAACCTCCCCAGGGGGGAAGAACTTAGAACTTTTATGATTTTGCAAACTATATATTTCATTTGTTATCAATTTAATTGTTTAAAAATTCAGGTTGAAGCCAAATGTAAAAGTCCTTGCAGGAGGATAAGCAGCATAATCTACACCTGCTGTCCTGTCTATGTTTCCACCATTAGAACTCACTTCCGGATCGAAGCCTTTATATTTTGTAAACAGCAGCGCATTCTGCACCTGTGCGTAAATATGCAGGCCATTTAAAAACTTCAACGTCTTTTTTGAAAATGTATAGCCTATATTGATCGTCCTTACCCGGAAGAAAGATGCATCTTCCACAAACATGGACGAGTTTTCAATATAATTTTTGTTTACAAATGAAGCCCGTGGAATATCTGTAATATCGCCGGGCTTTTTCCAGGTATTTAATGCGGTGATGCCATTGTTTGCATACACCTGATCAAGTCCGCCATCATTGCTGTAGCCCAGTGTTTGCCATACAGGCCGAATTAAATTATATACTTTGTTGCCCACACTAAATTGGGTGGCAATCATCAGGTCGAAATTTCCATAGCGGAAGTTATTGGTTAATCCGCCAAAATAATCAGGTCTTGCATGACCAAGTATTTGTGCATCATTGTCATCTATTGTTCCATCTTTATTCAGGTCTTCAAATGTTGCATCGCCCGTTTGCGGATCAACGCCATTAAATTTAATACCCCAGAAACTCCCTACCGTTTCCCCTACTTTTAAAATATGGGTAGGATTTAAATCAATAAAAGCATTCAGCAACTGGTTGTCAACAGGCGTTTTAAGCAACGTGTTTTTTTGAAAAGTAATATTGAAATTGGTTGTCCATTTAAATTGCTTAGTGTTGATATTTCTGCTGGTTACATTAAATTCAAAACCTTTGTCTTCCACCTCACCGCCATTGGTAAGTATGGTGGCAAAGCCTGTAGTGCCGGCTACTGGTACATAGTTTAATAAATCTGTACGGGTGTTTACAAAATAATCAGATGATCCACTAATAATGCCATTCCAAAATTCAAAATCAATACCTACGTTCAGGCCTTTGTTTTTTTGCCAGGTAAGATTTGGATCTGTTATAATTTTTGGTTTCAATCCGGGTTGTCCATTGTAAATGGCGGGCTGCCACAAGGGTTTGTTTTGATAGTCGCCAATTTCCTGATCGCCAGTAAAACCATAGCTGGCTCTTAGTTTAAGGGCAGTGAGTGTTTCATTGTTCTCCATAAAACTTTCCCTGTTGATGTTCCATCCAATACTTGCCGAGGGAAAATAACCATACTGTTTCCCTTTATTAAAACGGGACGATCCATCGGCACGAATTACAAAGCTCGCCAGGTATTTTCCATCATAATCGTACGTAGCCCGTGCCAGGTAAGAGTGCAGCCTGTTGTTGCCCCCGGGCAGTACCGGTGTTCTTGTAATAATTGCTGCAACAGACACATCTGATAGATCGCTGCCCAACGGAAAGCCCTGACCAGAAAGTGCATTCCTGTCAGAAGTGGTTCCCTGCTGAGTAAACCCAGCCAGTACACCAATGGTATGTTTGGAAAATGATTTTTGAAAACTTAAAATATTTTCATTGAGCCAGGTAGTACTTAAAAAATTTGCCTTAGTGGCTCTTCCGCCAATGGGACCGCCGTCTGTAGTAATGGGCGATAAAAACAATTTATCGGTTAATGAAGCATAGTCAGCACTCCACGATGTTTTAAATTTCAATGCCCTGCTGATTTTATATTCTGCAAAGATGGAACCCAGCATCCTGTATCCATCAGTAGTGCCTCTAATTTCCCGGGCTGATTTTACAGGATTGTCTGACAGCCAGCTTGCCTGGTATTCTTCAAACTTTGAATAATTTCCATTAACATCATATACCGGCATCAGCGGCGAAGCGCCGATGGCATTTGTAACAATACCGCTGTACGTGTCATCATTAAAGCTTCGCCTGTTAAGGCTTTTAGACATTGATATATTGGTACCGATCAGTAATTTGTCATTTATATTGTGGTCAATATTTATCCGGGCATTCATGCGTTTAAAATAATTTTCTATTACAATACCCTGCTGATCGAAGTAGCCGCCGCTTATATAGAACCTGGTTTTATCATTGCCCCCTTTTACATTAATTTCATAATTGCTGATGGGGGCAGTACGCATCACTTCATCCAGCCATACCGTGTTTATGCCGGTATTGGCAGCATAATTTAACGGGTCGGTTAACACTGTTGCATCAAAGCCGGCTCCAAACACATCAGGGTTTGCAGTATACAATTTGAAATCATTTGACCTGGCCTCTTCCACTAAATTGACAAACTGTGTGCTGTTTAAAAATTTTAATTTTTTTGCTACTTTTTGAAAGCCTGTATACATGTTAAATCCAACCTGCGATTTGCCCGCCTTACCTTTTTTGGTGGTAACCAGCACCACGCCATTACTTGCTCTTGATCCGTAGATGGCTGCAGAAGAGGCGTCTTTTAAAATTTCTATTGATTCAATATCATCTGGATTGATGTCGGAAATAGAACTGATGTTTTGCCCCTGGCCAACTTCCTCTCCTGTTGTATTGAATGAAGTGGAAAGGGCAGAATTGCTTTCGCTCAGCATCGGAATTCCATCCACCACATACAAGGGATTTTGTGCACCACGTATACTCACCAGCAAACCTGCGCCTGGTGTGCCTGATGGAGATGTTACATTAATGCCTGACAGTTTTCCCTGTATGCTGCTGGCTAAGTTTGTGACCGGCTGCTGTTTAAAATCCTTATTGCCTATGGAGGCAACGGCGCCAGTAAGGTTGGATTTTTTTTGTGTGCCATAACCGACCACCACCACATCCGCCATCTGGCTGGCTGTTTCCTGCAGTATGATGGAAATATTTTCTGCAGCCTTTTCTGTTTTTGTTTTATAGCCAACGGATGAAAATTCCAGCATACTGCCTGCATCAGCAGAAAGAGAAAAACTTCCGTCTGTGGCAGTAGAGGTGCCTGAAGATTTTCCTTTGACATTAATCGAGATTCCCTGCAACGGGTTGCCGTTGGCGTCTTTTACAGTGCCTTTGACCGTGATGGATTGTGCATGCAATGCCGCCGGAAAAAATACGGAGAGCAACAGTGCCTGTAATAATAAATACAGTCTTTTTTTTCTTGCCATGTTTTGGATTTTAGCCTTTAATGTTTTGGATGTCAAAAATAGCGCAGGATACTACAGTAAAATAACTGTCAAATTTAAACCGGCGTTAAATATAAACTATTGAAAACCAGCATAAGTTTTTGGTCAGACTTTAGTAGATTTGAAAAAGGTTTGAATAACCAACGGTCGGCACCGCAGGTCAACCTCATTAACTTATAAACTCCATAGTCTGACCTTGGGTACCAACTGCTACTTTAAAATGATGCTAAACGACAAAATAAAAAAGGCAATCGAATTTCATCCCCAGGTGATGTTGGCTTTGCAAAACGGCAAGCCAAATACAGACTGGAATTTTTTTACACGGACACATTTTAATGCTGTTGCCAAACTCATCAACAAAAAAATTACTCAGGAAGTGATAAAAAGCCCAGAACTGGTGGAGCGCTTTTTGGTGATTGGTAAATTAAAAACGGAAAAGGAAATTTACAGTCTCCGCAAAAAAAGCATTCCTGATTTTATCAGTCATCTCAACAGTTTCAGCCCCTACCAGGCTTATAACTGGATTAGCGGGAAAACGCTGCAAAGCTACTGGAACGGTGGTGTTGCAAAAGACATTAAAGTAAATGCGTTGCTCGTTTTTCTGCAGGTGCCTTTTGGCAAATGGGGCGAATGGATGAATGGGGAAAGAGCACCGCAGCCATCAGCCGAGAATGTTTTTTTTGAAACAACCAAATCATCCCTGGCAGTGGTAAGAAAATATTATACCGGCAATTATTTTTTGTATTACCAAAAAACCGATGGCAGTCCTAATATCATTAAAACGCCTTTTGTTTTAAAAGAAGATACAAGCGGCGATGTAGTGATGCAATCTGTTTCTGAAGGACACCGCTATACGGGCAGGGTAATGGGCGTACGTGACGGGTGCATTTACATCAATTGCCAGAACCTTGACTTTGAAGAAATGGAGCAGTATGTTTTTAATATTGGGCTGGAAACAAAGCCGGAAGTTTTGTTTGGGGTGTCCACCACCGTTAGTGTAAAAGACAGGCTGGCTGTTGGGCTTAAGAATGTGCTGGTGAAACAAAAAACAAATAAGCCGGGTTTTAATGTAATTGGCGAAACAGAAATTCCTTTTGACAAAAAATACAATGAACGCTCTGAAGAGGCGGTGGTAGTGCATTACCTGAAACAAAGCAGCAACAATGTAATTATGTCGAGAAGCTGCTGTGATTTGGGGGAGATGGAGTGGGGGTGAAAAATCATTTATTTCGCCAGCAGCGAATAAATAAGCGAATCCAAAAATTTTCCGTCAAAAAAATAATTCTCCCTGAAG
>JAYWIB010000617.1:0-2023 GCA_043789265.1 Chitinophagaceae bacterium | reverse complement strand
GTACACTCAATCCATATGAGCATGGAGAATGTTATGTAACCGAAGATGGCGCTGAAACAGATTTGGATCTTGGCCACTACGAAAGGTTCCTGAATATTTTTACCTCGCAGGCAAACAATGTAACTACAGGCCGCATTTATCAAACAGTGATTAATAAAGAAAGGGAAGGCGCTTATCTCGGCAAAACAGTGCAGGTGGTGCCGCATATTACGGATGAAATAAAACTCAGGATGCTGCTGATTGGTCAGTCTGGCGAATATGATATTGTAATAACAGAAATTGGTGGAACCATCGGCGATATTGAGAGCCTGCCTTTTGTGGAAGCGGTACGCCAGCTTCAGTGGGAAATGGAAGATGAAGACTGCCTGGTGATACACCTTACGCTGGTACCGTATTTAAAAGCAGCCAAAGAATTAAAAACAAAGCCCACGCAGCATAGTGTAAAAATGATGAGTGAAACAGGTGTGCATCCTGACATTATTGTATGCCGTACCGAGAAGCCGCTTAACCTTGATATCCGAAAGAAAATTGCCCTGTTTTGTAATGTAAAAACAGAGGCAGTGATAGAAGCGATGGATGCCAATTCCATTTACGAAGTACCGCTTAAAATGCTGCAGGAAGGGCTGGATGTAACCGTACTGAAAAAGCTGCACATCAATGGATACTCTGCTCCGCAACTTAACCGCTGGAAACATTTTTTAGATAAACTAAAAAACCCCTCTGCCAAAGTAAGCATCGGCCTTATCGGAAAATATATTGAACTGCAGGATGCTTACAAATCTATACTGGAATCTTTTGTACATGCTGGCGCCATCAACGAGTGCCGGGTACAGATAGTAAATGTGCACAGTGAATTTATTACAAATGAAAACGTAGCAGAAAAGCTAAGCGGTCTCGATGGATTGCTGGTGGCACCTGGTTTTGGCATGCGGGGCGTGGAAGGAAAAATTATTGCTGTAAAATATGCCCGTGAAAATAAGTTGCCGTTTTTTGGTATTTGCCTCGGTATGCAAATGGCAGCAATTGAGTTTGCACGCAATGTACTTAGCCTTGCTGATGCACACTCTACTGAAATGGATCCTGAAACAAAAAATCCGGTGATTGATTTGATGGAATCACAGAAGATAATTACTGCCAAAGGAGGCACCATGCGCCTCGGCAGCTATCCCTGCGATATTAAAGAAGATACACTTGCTCATAAAATTTATAGCGATATCCATATTACAGAAAGACACCGGCACCGCTGGGAGTTTAACAATGCTTACCTGCAGCAGTTTGAAGAGGCAGGCATGACGGCAAGTGGCAAAAATCCTGCAACAGGCCTGGTGGAAATTATCGAACTGCAGCAGCATCCATTTTTTATTGGCGTTCAGTATCATCCTGAATTAAAAAGTACGGTAGAAAATCCGCAACCCATTTTTGTGCATTTTGTAAAAGCAGCCAAAGAATTTTCCGACAGAAAAAATACCATCAGCAATCCTTTGCTGGAGAGTGAAATGATTTAAGCAATCTATTGTACGGGTTAAAATTCAGGATAAATGTACCCCTGGATTATTTGTGTCCTGCTATTTTTTTATTTAACGGGCAATACAAACGATCAATACCGTCTGGGTATAATTGGATAATTGAATATTTTATGACCGGAACTGAAGTTGATTTTGAGCGTTTTAAAACCTGGATATGCACCGTTGGTGACTATAGTTCCGTTCTGCCAGTTCCACCAATATTTTATTACCGGGAATGTTCTCTTTGTCTGTAAAAAAATGCAGATGAATCACACGGCTTATCCAATTGTTTTTTCGGGTGCTGGTAATTCTTTCAGGTAAAGTAATTCAAGCAACATATTTGGGTCAGTCAATTCAAAATAACAGAATTCAAAAACGCCTGCTGTATAACCGTGCTGTATCATTTTACATCCTTGCTTTTGTAACTCATCTTTAGCAGATTGCATGCTTTCCAAATCTGCGTATGCAAAACAGGTGTGGTGATAGCCTTCCCCTTTCAGTTTTAATTGCTCTTCATA
>JAYWIB010000616.1:0-2023 GCA_043789265.1 Chitinophagaceae bacterium | reverse complement strand
GGGTATTTATCCTGTGCTTAATTTTAAAGAGTTGAATGATTTTGATTTTGGGATTTCGCCCTGAAACGACGGCGAGTGCTGCAAGCCTGCACACAGGGTTATTGCAGACACATCGCCTGGGAAATTTTTGATTAGGAGAGACTTGCTCCGGAAGGAAATATTTATATAACGGGAAAGAAAAGCAAGCTAACGAGTTTAGTGATGGTAGTGGATTGGAGCTTTACGATTATGGTGCAAGAATGCAAGACCCACAAATAGGAAGGTGGTTTGTGATTGACCCAATGTCGGAAAAATTTAATAATGCAAGCCCATATCTATATGGAAATAATAATCCAATAAGTAACATTGATGTGGGAGGAAAATATGCTGTTTCGGTTCATTATGATATTTCTTATAAGGAATTAATAAAATTAGGTTACTCAAAGGAAAAGGCAGATTTAATTGCTCATTATTCCAGTACTTATGCTGATCACCCAACGCAGAATGTATTGACTATTGACGCTTCATTACATTTTCAAAGCGGTATTAATACTGTATATCGATGGTGGGGTGGGATAGATTATACTAAAACCGCACTATCACAGGATGAGAAAAATAGCATGTGGCATTCCATGATGAGCGATAAAGAAAAGGCAGATGGGATGACGGAAGCACAAGCTATGCACCGAGGTCTTGGATTTGGCTGGGACAATATTTTTGAATATGCAGACCCCAAAAAAGGTGGAGATCTGGGGAAACTAGGGCAAGGGCTTCATGCATTACAAGATGCAATAGCTCATAAAGGAGCAAGTACTAATGATCACTTGGGTTTTAACTTTTCATCTTTTGGGAAATTTGCAAATGACATTTATGGTTCTCAAGTTGAAGCAGCAAATTTAACAAGATCAGCTTTGATTGTTGTGGATGTTCTTCAAGGCAAGAAGACTAACTTAAAGGATGGCGATAATCTTGATTTGCGTGGAATGTCCGGTCAACAAACTGCCCAGTTCCTTGAAGGTCTAGTAAAACTTGGATTTAGTGGCAGAATTTATAATAAATAACATCATGCGACAAGTACTAACTATTTTAAAAGCTATCTTAATTATTATTTTAATTTTAAACTTATCATTATGGCTTTTTTCGCATGGGAGTGGTCACAATATCCCATTGAAAACAGATTTAAAATTTGGAATTACGGCTTGTGTTTTATTATTTTTATTAACAGGAGTTATTTATTTTGGTAGAAACGAGGTTAGAAAATAAACCCGTTTTCGGTCTATGTTGAGTATGCCCCCAGCTATTTTTAGTTTACAATTAAAGACAAAACATAAAACAACGAAGCCCCTCACGGGGCTTTTGTATTTTAATGCATTGCTGAATTTACGAAGCCATCAATTGCAATTGTTTTTTCACAATAAAAGCATCAATCAATTTTTTCACTACGGTTTTATCATCATCGCTAAACTGTTCAACAGCTTTGAACTGTTGTAATAGTTCAGCATCTTTAAGAGAGGCTTTAACCTTCTCATCTTTATCACCACTCCTTCCGGCGTGAGTCTCCCCCCATTCCCAGGCGATGACTCTGCAATGGATAAGTGCGCTGGCTGCAGGTCTCGCCGTGCTATGGAAACGAAAAGTTGTTTGAATAAAGGAATGAAAAAACTTTATAAAGATTCACCGTATGGCGCAAGTAGGCTAAAGTTATAAAAGTGCTTGCCTTTGGCGCAAGATTGAGGCGAAGGTTTTTGTGCAACAGCATCTTGTGCCATATAACAAAAAGTGATTGGCACTCGCTTTACTCCTATACTAACTATCTTAATTGTTTTTGTAACTTTAAAACATGAGCCGCAAGTACAAATTTTGGGACAGCAATAAAATGTATTTTATCAGTTTTGCCACGGTGCATTGGATAGATGTGTTTCCTTCCGGAGCAAGTCTCTCATCCTTCCTTCCGGAGCAAGTCTCTCATCCCTTAATTTTTCACAGGCGATGACTCTGCGCTGGGCGTGTGAGTTAGCCGCAGGTCTCGCCGCATTATGGAAAC
>JAYWIB010000615.1:0-2024 GCA_043789265.1 Chitinophagaceae bacterium | reverse complement strand
ATCATTCAGCCAATGCCAACGCCATTGCTCTGCGGATTGCAAAAAACTTTGCTGCCGTGGAAGGCGTGGTAAAATTTGCTTTACACGCCGGTAATGCCATTAATAAAATTGCGGGCAGCAAAGCAATGTATGTTATCACCAATAGCATTAAAAAAATACTACCTGCGTTTCCGTTATGGACAAAATCTATCACCAGGCCAGTACCAATATTGCCGCAGGAAATAACTGATGCAGATGTAATTTATTTTCCAAGCTGCATTACCCGTATGATGGGTGCAGATAAAGAAAACAATGCATCCATCAATACGGTGATAAAAAGATTGTGCAGCAAAGCAGGCATAAAATTGTTTATAGCCGGCAGCACCAATGGTGTTTGCTGCGGACAGTTGTTTTCTTCCAAAGGCTTTATACCGGCATATACATATACTGTAAACAAAACAGTGGAACTGCTGTGGCAGTGGACACAGCAGGGAAAGCTGCCGGTGCTGATGGATGTTACCTCCTGCACCCATTCGCTGCAGCAGGCGGCGCCTTATTTGTCTGAGCAAAACAATATATATTTTGCACAGCTAAAATTTATTGACAGCATTGATTTTGCTGCCGATTATTTGCTACCCGGGCTGCCGGTAAAATATAAAAAAAACAACATCGTCTTTCATCCGGTATGCAGTGCGTATAAAATGAATTTGTTATCGAAGCTGCAGTTGATAGGGAAAAACTTTTCGTACAATGCAGTAATACCTTTTGCAAGCGGCTGCTGCGGCATGGCCGGCGACCGTGGATTTTATTATCCTGCATTAACACAGGCCGCAACAAAGGCAGAAGCAAATGAGGTTAACGCAAAGCAGTATGATGGATATTATTCATCCGGCAAAACCTGTGAGATGGCAATGTATGATGCCACTGCCGTAAATTATCAATCGCTTTTTTATCTGCTGGATGAATGCAGCTAATTACTCAAATTTAATTTAACGCATTAAGTGCAGCACCATGAATAATAACAGCGCTTTTATTTTCGACCTTAATGGAACCATGATTGATGATATGCAGTATCACATTACCGCATGGCACAGGATTGTAAATGAACTGGGTGCAAATATTTCGTGGCAACAGATGAAGGCTGAATGCTATGGAAAGAATGAAGAAGTGGTGGAAAGAATTTTACCGGGCAGATTTTCGCTGGAAGAAAGGAGGCAGATGGGTTTAGAAAAAGAAGCGCAGTATCAAAAAGAATTTAAGCCCCACTTAAAACTAATTGACGGGCTTGATAAATTTCTGGCAGCAGCACAGCAGCAGCAAATCAAGATGGCCATTGGCTCCGCCGCCATCATGTTCAATATAGATTTTGTGCTGGATGGTTTAAATATCCGTCATTATTTTGATGCAGTGATAAGTGCAGACAATGTAACTAAAAGCAAACCCGATGCAGAAACATTTTTAAAATGTGCTGCAGGGTTAAATGTTTTACCTCAGGATTGTATTGTGTTTGAAGATGCGCCCAAAGGCGTGGAAGCCGCTGCCAATGCAGGTATGCGCTGTGCAGTACTTACCACCATGCACCAGCAGCACGAGTTTGAGGTGTATAAGAATATTGTATGCTTTGCTGCTGATTATACATCACCCAATATGCTGCAGTTATTAAAATTATAGTAAACTTATAGCTGTTGATGTGTAAGCTACAGCATTTTTATGCAGATGATTGTATTACTGTTCCCTTACGGTACCGAATTTTAAAGATTTTTCTTTTGAGTAGTTGCTCATCTTCTTCAACTACTTTTTATCGTACAATCAACACTCATAGAGCCACAATTTAATTATACCGACTATACATACTAAATCGTCCAACCTCTTTTCAGTCGGCATAATACCATCTAAGATTTCCACGTATTCCTTCGGACTACTTAGTAAATCAAGATGGTATTACATACAATACTCCGGTAACTTTTAAATGTGGAAAAGTGCAAAACTAAATTAGGATAAAAACAACAAAGGCATTAGACCTTTGTATGCTAAAAACAAAATCT
>JAYWIB010000614.1:0-7122 GCA_043789265.1 Chitinophagaceae bacterium | reverse complement strand
GCAAAATAATATCCAGTGCTGCGCTGACTAAAGGAGAAGGCAAAATAATTTTCCGGCATTTTAACGGCACTCCTTATGTAGAAAATAATTATAAAAATTACAAACTGAACGGACCTTATAAAATCAGCAATGGAGATGGCAGTAAGGTAAGTATGGGTTATTATAAAAACGGAGATGAAGACAGTGTATTTACCGGCTGGCATCCCAATGGAAAAATACGTACGGAGGGCAGGTATAGTAAAGGTTCTAAAAGCGGACAATGGAAATATTACTGGTACCATGGCACTATTTCCACCGTAGAAAATTATGAAGATGGAAAAGAAAACGGCACCAGCTTTCAATACAATGAAGATGGAAGCATTGACAAAGAAATAGAATATAAAGATGGCGAGGTACACGGTAAAACCAGTATGTATGCAGATAATAAGCAACTGGCCATTGTGTACTTTTATAAACATGGCACGCTTACCGGGTACAGCTATCAGGGCAAAGATGGAAACCTTGTGCCGGAAATACCGATTACAAAAGGCAGTGGAAAAGTATTGGCCTATTTTAAAAATGGAATCAAAAGTGCAGAGCTGGAATTTAAAGAATACCAGGTGGACGGACAGCGCACTTTATACTACAGCAATGGAAAAGAATACATATCCGGCAAAAGAATTAATGGACTGGAGCATGGCCTGAAAAAAATATTTTATCCCGATGGCAAGCTGATGAAGGAAGAAAATTATGCATACGGCAAACTGCATGGCAGGCTTACGTATTATGCAGCCAACGGAACGCTGCTGAGTGATGTAAATTATTATCTGGGCGAAATGCACGGCGAATGCCACTACTACGCTGCCGGTAAATTAACCGATACCGTTATATATTATTACGGCGTACTGGAATCAAAAAAATAAAATTACCACATGAAAAAATTTATAAAAAATACAGGAGCAATGTTCTTTATGCTTTTACAGGCACAGGCAATGCAGGCGCAGACGGCAGAGGAACTGAAGCAATTGTATCCCGATAAGATGGCCGTATTTTCCAACGTAAACCGTTCGGTAGAAATATTCTTTAATAAAGATGTTCCTTATGCAGAATCAGCAGAAGTATCTGAAATGATGATACTGGATGAAAAAGCAAATGGTATGTTTAATAAGGACAAAGTATACCACAGTTCTTTTAATGAACTGAAAAAGATAGCAGCTTATACCCTTGTGCCTGATGGCAACAGTACACGTAAAATAAAAGTTACCGGTTTTAAATCGCAGTCGTCACCGGGGCAGGGTGTGTTTTATGATGATGTAAAAGAAACTTCTTTTGATTATCCCCGCCTGATGAAAGGCAGTATATCGCATGTAGAAACCGAACACTATAATAAAGACATCCGCATGCTGAACAGTTTTTATTTCAGCAGTTACCTGCCCATGCACAAAGCCACTTACAGCATCACCTTCCCCGAAGAAATGGATGTACGCTACATTATAAAGAATGATGAAAAAAAGCAGGTAATCGTTACCGAATCGAAAAGAGGCAGAAAGAAAAAAATAACTTTTTCCGCCACAGACGTAGACAGTTACCAGTATTTTGGCGATGGCACAGCGGTACCGTATTATGCCACACACCTGATAATATATGTGGCCGGCTACACGGTGGATGGAAATACGATACCGGTATTTAGCTCTGTAGATGAACTGTATAAATGGAATGCAGGCTTTTTAAAAAACATAAACACGGCTGCGGATGATAATTTAAAAAAACTTTCCGACAGTATATGCAGCGGTAAAAAAAATGAAAAAGAAAAAGCGCAGGCTGTATATCAGTGGGTGCAGAATCACATTAAGTATGTAGCGTTTGAAGAAGGACTCGAAGGATTTATTCCACGCCAGGCAACAGATGTTTGCAGCAAACGCTACGGCGATTGCAAAGACATGGCAAGCCTGCTGACGGCATTGCTGCAACTGGCAAAGCTGGATGCACACTTTACATGGATAGGCACCCGATCTATTCCATACACTTATACAGAAGTGCCATTGCCCATTACCGATAATCACATGATATGTGCCGTGCTAATTGATAAGGAATGGATTTTTTTAGATGCCACCGATCCTAACTGTGTATTTGGTATGCCTTCCAGCGGCATACAGGGCAAGCAGGCACTCATCAGCATCAATACAGATAAATACGAACTGGTGAAAGTGCCGGTGATGGCAGCAGAAAAAAACAGCATTACCGACAGTACTTTTTTGAGCATCAGTAACAACACACTCGTGGGCAACTGCTCAGTAGATTACAGTGGCTATTTTGGGAGTGATGTATACAACAGCCTGCTGTACAACAAAGGCGATGATGAACGCATTTATGCAAAACGCAGGATGGGCAAAGGCAGCAATAAATTTATTTTGAAAGACTATAAAATAAACTTTCCTGACCCAATGATAAAGGCCGCCAACATTTCTTCCAGCTTTGAAATTCCGGATTATGTAAAATCTATTTCAGATGAAATTTACATCAACCTGAACCTGGAAAAATTATTCAGCAGCACACCCATTGATACCGCTAAAAGAAAAGTGGCTATAGAAAATGAATACCTGAATACCATAGAGCAGGTACACGAATTAAAAATACCCGATGGGTATAAAATAGATTATGTTCCTAAAAATATTACCGTATTTAACGAACTGCTGGATTTTTCCATTGAATACAAAAAATCTGCTGGCAGCGTAACAGCCACTCAAAAATTAACCACCAAAAAACTATACATACAGCCTGCAGATTTTGCAAGCTGGAACAAAGCGGTATCCATCATATCGCCTGCTTACAAAGAGCAGGTGGTGCTAAAAAAGAAACAATAATTTACACCCCATCAAACCATACTCACTATTATGCACAAACGAATTTTTATTGCAGCGCTAAGTATTTTATTATACAGTTTACCTGCCGCCGCACAGCCTGCAGACCTGTACAGCACTGCACATGCCTGGGCTGCCGCACCAGTACTGCACAAAGTACCTGCAGCATTCAGCAATGCAAGTGCCCTGTACCTGGCAGATACCCGGATATTTCATTACAAGCCTGAAGGCAAAAATATTTTTCAGTATAACTATACTTACCGGCTTATAAAAGTGCAGGATGATAAAGGGATAGAGATGTTTAATAAAATATACCTGCCCGTATATCCCAATGCAGAAATCAGCGAACTAAGGGCAAGGGTTATCACCTCAGCAGGTAAAGTAATGGAAGTGCCTGAAAGCAAAATAAAAGAGGAAGAGGAAGATGGCAGGCGCTACAAATTATTTGCGATGGAAGGCATTGATAAAGGCGCCGAAGTGGAGTACAGTTATGTGATAAAGAAAAGCCCGGGATTTTTTGGCAGCGAAATTTTTCAGAACAAAGCGGTTCCCTACCTGCAGGCAAGGCTGCTGGTGGTAACACCCGCTCATTTAAAATTTACCGGCAAGGGATACAATGGCTTTACTATGCTGCCCGACTCTGCCATTGGCGAAGAGCGTATGCTTGCAGGCTATGGCGCCAATATCCCTGCGCTGGATGATGAAAAATATTCGTACCGGGAACCCTTTATGCAGCGTGCCGATTTTAAACTGAGCTATAACCTTACCGGCAACAAAGAAGTGGAAATGTACACCTGGAAAGAATTTGCAAGAAAAGTATATCCCAACCTCACCAGCTTTACCGAAAAAGAAAATAAAGCAGTTGCCCGCTTTGCCGATCAGGCAGCCATACCCACCGGCACAGATGAAGATGCAATGATAAGCATGCTGGAAGATTATATGAAAACACACATCAATGTAGATGATAAACTGGTGAGTGAAGATGCGGACAACATAGAAGCAATTATTAAAACAGGCAACACCAACAACTTTGGCGCCACCCGTTTTTTTGCCGCCCTGCTCGATAATAAAAAAATAAAATACCAGGTGGTGTTTCCCTCTGTACGCAATCAGTTGCCGCTTGATGAAGAGCTGGCCAACTGGAACCGCATAGACGAGTCTGTTATTTATTTTCCTGGCACTGGAAAATTTCTGCAGCCTTCAGGAAACATTTTTCGCTATCCCTACATTGATCCTAACTGGGCAGGCACAAGAGGTTTGTTTTTGAAAGGCACCATGATAGGTGATGTAAAAACAGCAATCGGAAAATTTGATACCATACCCATGGAGCCGTTTGACATGCATGCCCATAACATGGAAGTGTACGCAAAACTGGATGCCACCGGCGACTCCATGATAATTGACAGCAAACAAATATTGAAAGGTTACGGCGCTTTGTACTACCGCCCCATCTGGGCTTTTCTGCCAAAGGAAAAACAGGACGATGCCGTAAAAGACATCATACGCAGCGTGGCCAAAAGCGAAAACATACAAAACATAAAAACCGAAAACACCAAACTAACGGACGCTGCCCATAACAAGCCGCTGGTAATAAGCGGCACCATACACTCCGCCGAAATACTGGAAAGGGCAGGCAACAAACTGCTGCTGAAAGCAGGCGAACTGATTGGCCCCCAGGAACAGATGTACCAGGAAAAACCAAGACAAACACCCGCCGAACTGCAGTATCCGCACATACTCTATCGCAAGCTTAGCTTTGAAATACCCGACGGCTACAGCATAAAAAACCCTGATGATTTAAAAATAAATATCCAGCAAAAAAAAGACGGCGTACTTACCATGGGCTTTGTAAGCGACTATACTATTAAAGACAAACTGCTGGTGGTGGATGTAATGGAAACCTATCACGAACTGAAATACCCCATGAGTGATTTTGAAACTTTTAAAAAAGTAATCAATGCCGCTGCGGATTTTAATAAGGTAGTGCTGGTGCTGGAGAAAAAGTAGGGAGCGGTTTTATATTTTGGCGGACGTTGAAGAGTTTGGAATTTTGAAAAATGTTTTAGGAGCTTTTAAATTTATGGTGAAACGATGAGTGGAATAAAATTATAAAATAAATACTTTAGAATTATGAATGACCAACTGCCTACTACAACCAAGTACGATGACGTGCTTTGCAATTAACTTCCCAGGCGTGTCTCTGCGGTAGCGATGTGTGCAGGCAAGCAGGACACGCCGCTACTTCAGCAGAGGGATTAAAATAAACAAAATATAATTCTTGTGATACTAAATTTTTTTGTTTTCATTGTATGCCGGTAAAAGAAAGATAAATTTAGAAGGTTGAACGACATAGATTTAAACATGTTTGCCAATAGCGCCGAATCTCACGGCTTTGCAGCAAGGCTCATGTGTAGACGAGGCTGGGAACTTTTTAATTTTAAAGGGGAAACTGAAGGCGGAATAAGTACATAAACTATAACCTCATTCAGTATCCCGTTCACAAATTTCTTTCAGCTTTTCCAATGCTTTTGGCCAGCCGTCATCAAACATTTTTTCCCATTCAGGATTTATATTTAATTTTACCGTAAGTGTGGTTGCGTCTTTGTCTTCGGTAAACTGGTAAGCTTCAGTTGTACCTATCCATCCTTTAGCAATATCACTGTCACGGTCTTCAATGCCACCGGCATTAAGCACTGCAATATGTTTTGCAAAAATGTAATCATATGGTTTGTAATCTGCCAGTGTGGCCAATGTGCCGCTGCCGTCTTCGGAAATGAAACGGAGGTTTTCTCCCTCACGCCACCCGCCTTCATAAAATGAACCGGGCCACGCAGCGTTTACCCATTCCCGGTAGTTGTCCGGATGCAGCATGGTTTTCCATACTTTTTGTTTTGTAGCGGCAATGGAGATCCTGAACATTATCTTTTTCATAAAAATTATTTTGCAGTAAATTAATAAAGTATGCTGAGGCGTACGTTTGTTTCAACTCACGGCTATGTATAAATGTTTTATGCCGGTGCTGATATGGTCACTATTTGTTTGTGCTGCTGTGTAACCTTCTTTATGCTCATGAAATTTTCACGGCAACAGGATGGTAAGTTTAGCAGGCAATGTAAACAGCACACAGCCTGCATTTGCTCATGCATCCTGGATATTGGGTTCTACCAATCTTTTTAACTTATCCAGTGAATCCTGCCAGCCCAGGTAACACAATTCTGCTGGTATTGCAGCAGGTATGCCTTCCTGTGTTATGTTAAGTTCTGTACCGCAGGATACTGCTTTTAGCTGTACAGTGGTTAACATTTCTCCAGGCAGGTTGGGGTCATCAAACCTGTCAGTATATCTTATCAGTTCATCAGGTTTAATTTCCAGATAATCTCCACCAAAGGATTGGCTGTTGCCGGTGGTGAAATTTGTAAAAGACATTTTATAACTGCCTCCTTCCCTGGCATCCATGCTGTGCATTTTGGCAATATATCCATAAGGCGGCAGCCATGCAGTCATTGCATCGGGGTTTGTAAATGCTTTAAATACTTTTGCCGGCGGTGCCGCTAATACCCTGTGCAGTTGTACTTTGTTGGTTGACATAATTTATAATTTAGAATTTACTGTTTGGTTGACAGCACAAAGATGGTAATCAAAAATGGAAAAGATAGGGGTGTAAACAGACTAAAAGAAGGCTTTTTGCGACTTGAGTGCAGCCCCTCCTAAATCCTCCCCTGTAGGCAGGACTTTAGTACCACCTAATTACAGGCGGTTTTGTTTTAGCGTAATGTGCCTTTATTGTCATTAAAGAACAAATGTTGATTTGGAAGAAATGATGTTTGGATGGGATATAAAGCACCGCTCCCTTCATACAGGGAAGGAGAAGGAGGGTTAGGCTTTTCCCCCTCATAAAAAAAAGGCTGCCCTTTTAAGACAGCCTCTTTTTATACAACCCTTGTGCGGTTTAATTGTTTTTATTAATCAATACTTTTTCGGTGCGTTTGGTATTGTCAGGAGCCGTAATCACCAGTTGATAAGTGCCCCTTGTTACCGATGGCAGGCTGAGCGACTGTACTACCGTACCGCCTGCATGCTGGGCATAGCCTGCGTATACTATCCTGCCTGCTACATCCACCAGGTTTAGTTTATAGCTACCCTGCGGCTGGTTGCTGAACTGGAGTTTTAGCTGGCTGCCTTCTACAGGATTGGGTGATACACGGATGAAAGTTTTTCCATTATTCACCACCTGCGCCGATGGACGGAACACTACCTTAAACCGGTTAGTGGCAGCAGATTT
>JAYWIB010000613.1:0-2028 GCA_043789265.1 Chitinophagaceae bacterium | reverse complement strand
GCAGTTCTGCTTCATCATCGTAGCTAATTGCAATTGTAATTATTATCTGCTGTAATTGGGTGCTTCTTTGGTAATGGCAATATCATGTGCATGGCTTTCCCTCATGCCGGCGTTGGTGATTTTTACGAAGGTGGCTCCCTGTAATTTTTTAATGGTATCGGCACCACAGTAGCCCATGCCCGCCCTTAGGCCGCCGGTATATTGATGCACCACTTCTTTTAGTGAACCTTTAAAAGCCACCCTGCCTTCAATGCCTTCAGGCACAAACTTTTTTATATCGTCTTCCACATCCTGAAAATAGCGGTCGCTGCTGCCCTGTGCCATGGCGCCCAAAGAACCCATGCCGCGGTATTGTTTAAATCTTCTGCCTTCGTAAATAATTGTTTCACCGGGGCTTTCTTCCGTACCTGCAAATACATTGCCCATCATTACACAACTGGCGCCGGCGGCCAGGGCCTTTACCATATCGCCGGTATACCTGATGCCACCATCGCTGATGATGCCCACATTGTAATTTTTTAAGGCCGCTGCCGCTTCCATCACCGCCGTAATTTGGGGAACACCTGTGCCAGCCACAATTCTGGTGGTACATATAGAACCCGGGCCAATGCCCACTTTCACCGCATCAGCCCCTGCATCTGCCAGCGCTTTTGCACCGGCGGCTGTACCCACATTGCCCGCAATTACCTGCATGCCTTTAAAAGATTTTTTTATGCTCTTTAGTGCACTCATCACACCTTTGGTATGCCCATGTGCACTGTCGAGGCAGATGGCGTCTACCCCTGCCTGGTGTAATGCAGCCACCCTGTCCAGCGTATCTTTAGTAATGCCCACACCGGCACCTACCAGTAATCTTCCAAAAGAATCTTTGATGGCATGCGGATAGCTGGTCAGTTTGAGTATGTCGCCAAAAGTTACCAGCCCAATCAGTACGCCGCTTTTATTAACTACGGGTAATTTTTCAATCTTATTTTTTTTAAAAATGAGTTCTGCTTTTTTTAAATCGGTGCCTTCAGGTGCAGTAATGAGATTTTCCTTCGTCATTACAGCGCTTACTTTTTCTTTGTAATTTGTTTCAAAGCGCAGGTCACGGTTGGTGAGTATGCCTACCAATTTATGATTGGCATCCACGATGGGTATACCGCCAATTTTATTTTCTTTCATCAGCCGCACTGCTTCGCCAATGCTGGCATCGGGGCTTAGTGTTACAGGATCCAGTATCAAACCATTTTCACTTCTTTTTACTTTGCGTACCTGGTCACTTTGTTTTTCTATACTCATGTTTTTATGCAGGATGCCCAGGCCCCCTTCTCTGGCAAGGGCTATGGCGAGTGCCGCTTCAGTAACGGTATCCATAGCTGCACTCAGCATGGGTACATTTAAACGTATGGTTTTAGTAAGCTGGGTGCTGATGCTTACATCACGGGGCAATACGTCTGAGTATGCTGGCATTAGCAGCACATCATCAAACGTAAGTCCTTCACCGAAAAAATTAATGGAATTGCTTTTAGCCGGAGTGTTTTTTATTGTTGCCATCCGCAAAGGTAATGGAAAGGGATAATTGGCAAAACAGCCTTAAAAAAAATTGTTTCACTCTTATCTTTTTGCAATTTCTTCTTTCAGCAGTTAGTTGATAAAATTTCAAAACGAAGTAAAAAAACTGAATCAGATAGAGTTTTAAAATACCGTCTGTTTATCATCACCCGTTTGTTCCGTTCATTTTTTGCCATAAGATTTTATACAATCGCTCTGCTTATACGGAACCGTAGTTTCAATGCGTTTTTGTATGAAAATAAATCTTTGATATTTTTCCAGTTGCTTTAAACCTTACCTGCGCTAGTCCATCTGAACCCCGTAATTTTAAACTTCCATCAAATCCGGAAATTATGATAAATCCGCCACGTTTTATGCTTGCTGCCATCTGTATTCTTTCTGTCAGCACAATGCTGTCATCTTTCAGCAATCATACAAATACAGGTTTCAAAATGCCGTGGAAATCTGCAGGCCTCACGGAGCGGCAGGCTGCTG
>JAYWIB010000612.1:0-2032 GCA_043789265.1 Chitinophagaceae bacterium | reverse complement strand
AAAATTTAAACCCAATGGCACCAAACAATACAATTACAATGCTGAATACAATTGCCAGCACAGGCCGCCGCAGACTTAATTCTGATATATTCACTTAATTTCTTTTTGTATGATAACAACCTTTACGGCAGTTGTTTTTTTAATAAGATACAGGGTGCGTTTTTATTTTTTTGTTGATTGATATTCACCTCGTTTTATTTCTTAAAAATTTTATTTCACTTCAACCGGTGCATGTCAAATTTTCGCTAACCGCCGTTTACATCAAACCGGTTGTCTGTTTAAAGTCCAGTAAGCGCAAATGTTATTTTCTTTAAGCCCTGTAAGGGCGATATGTTAGTAGAAAATTCAGCAAGATTACTACAGATTCCCGTAGGGCGATATGTTTTACATGCCGCTCCTACGGAGCTATGATACTTTTTTTCAGCTTGCATTTCTACTACATGCCGCTCCTAAGGAGATATGATACATTTTTTTTGCCAACTTATTATTTCTACTAACATTTCGCTTCCCGAAAATCGGAACCTGCTCTATGGAGCTATCAAATCTCTTAATTTAATTACAGCATCCTTATTGACTTCCATTCAAAACGAAAATTTGAAATGCACACCTTCAACCAATAATTTTTTTGATAATATTTTATTTTTAAAAGTATATCAGCAAACAAGCTTATAGCGTGTTGATTTTTTTTTATTCTAAGAGACTAAAAAAACACCAGCAATAAAATTTCCCGCCAGTTATTTTAATTGTTCATAAATATTCAGGGACGCACGGAGTTCAACTGCACTTTAGCTCCCGGCTTAGTACTCAGCAAGCCTGTTATTAAAATGGTATCGCCCTGTTTCAATCCGGCTGTAACCTCTACCATTGCTGAATCCCGGAGGCCGGTGGTAACAGTTTCCATGGCTGCAATGCCGCCCCGGTAAACCATTACTTTTTTATTGCGGGCCTGTGGTATGATCGCCTGTGTGGGTATCATCAATGCCAGGCTGTTGTCTTTTAATTTCAGTTGCACCTTTGCAAATGAGCCTGCAATTAATTCCGGCGACTGCACACTTACCATTGCTTTTACACTGAGGCTTCTGGTATCTTCTGTAATATTATTTTCAGTTGCTGTTACCGTGGCAGGATACGATCTGCTGCCGCCGTCTGTGGTAAAATGAATTTGGCCGCCGCTGCGTATGGTGCTGCTGTACCGTTCCGGTACAGTAAATAATAACTTAAGCCTGTTTAATTCCCGTATGTTACTTATAATTGTTTGCGGAGAAATATAAGCACCCATGCTGATATTTCTTAAACCCATTTTGCCGGCAAAAGGCGCACGGATAGATGTTTTGGCGATGCCCGTTTTCAGGATGCTGATATCTGCCTGTATGTTGTTTACGGATAATAAACCTAAATCATAATCCTGCTGGCTGATACCATTTATCTGGAGCAATTGTTTTTGACGTTCCTCTGTTTTTTTTGCAATGGACAATTGCACCTGCAGTTTTTTTATTTGCGCCTGCAGGTCAGCATCATCCAGCTTTATCAGCAGGCTGCCTCTGGATACTGCAGCACCTTCTTTAAAATAGATGCCTACCACACGGCCAGGCACCTCCGATTGTATGGCAGTTTCTTCAAAAGGAGCAAGGCTTCCGGGCAGGGAAATTTCTTCAGAAATATTTTTTGTTGTTACTATAAAGCCATCCACTCTGGCAACCGGCCGGGGCGTATTTTTTGGAGCGTTGTTGGCTTCTTTGGACTTGCACGACAGCACCATTAGTGCAGCAGTAAACAATGCAATCATCCATGCACCGGTATTTTTTATATTCACTTCGTCTGTTTTTTCTACTGAATAGTGATACGGATATCAATGGAAAATTTGGAGGATTTAATGGCGGTAAACAAACACCACATTATGTATTTGAACCTATGGTAAAGGTATGCTTTATCCTTTTTGCCTGGTGAATCAATTCCTGTTTTTCCTGGCTGAGTATGGTAACATGCCCCATTTTTCTGCCCGGCTTTGTTTGCTTTTTTCCATAAATATGTA
>JAYWIB010000611.1:0-7140 GCA_043789265.1 Chitinophagaceae bacterium | reverse complement strand
GGTTTTGTATGCCACTCAAATTTTTTCGATTTAAATAAACCATCCAGCAGCGGCACCAGGGGCTGTGCAAACAGCAGCGCCCACACCGGTGCGCCATTTATAAACCGGAAGGTGGTTAAGTAAAAACTTACTGCTGCAATGAGCATGGCCCAAAGCATTCGTGCCACCGGATGATTGGGGGTGGTTTTTGGATCGGTAATCATAAAAAACGAAAACAGCAGCAGGCTGCCTGTGCTGATGGACTGAAAAAAATAATCAAGCGGCCATTGCAAAAAAACTATTTGACGTATAAAAAGCAGGGCTGCAAATGTGCCGGCAAATGCAAGGCTTACATCCAGGTGCTGCACACGGGTAACCACTATAACGCCAAGGCATACCCCGGCAAATGACAGTACAGCGCCGCTGCCCCACTGCCCCGGGCTAAACCATGCCTTACCAGTAAGCACTACAGCCGCTGCAATGCCCAATGCACTTGGATTAAAAATATGCTTGCCATTCAGCCGCAAGATATATTTAGAGCTGATGGCAACAAACGCGGCAAGGGCAGCCACATATAAATGATTTGTTTTAAGCAGCAACACCAGCCCAAATGAACTTATCCAAACAGAAGGCAGCCCCTTACCTATTTGCTGCATACATACACTATATGAAGCCATAAACCTGTGGCGGCATTTTATTACCTCAAATAAAAAATGAGTACAAATGCTTACCAAAAAATAAGTGGCATACAGCCACCAGTCTGCACTCCAGTGCAGGTACAGCAGGCCGTAGCCTAAAAAAATACTTTGAAAAATTAGTTGAAAATAACGGGCATCCCACCCTGCCGGTAACAGCTGCATACAAATTGATTTGTTTATGGGATGTAGCAGCAGAATGAATTACATAAACCGGTAAAATTATTTTTTTAGATTTTATTTTTAGCCTGCCATCCACTTTTTAAAGGCGCTTACATTTTCCTGACTTATAATTATCTGTTCTTCCACCGGCGGCACCAGCTCCAGCAGCAGCTTACTTTTTGGGTACGTTTTTATTTTTTTTATTACAGCAATATTCACCAGGTATTTTCTGTTGACCCGATAAAACATGGCGGGGTCTGTTGTTGTATGAAGACATCTTTGCCATGCCTCCGGTGGTATTAAAAAAAAGAAGATGCCTGAATGATGTGGTATAAAATATTCATACAAAAAACCTACCTTGTTTTTTAAACAAAAATTTACTTATGAGAAAAACTGTTATCATCCTGCTGCCAGCACTGGCGCTCATAACACTGCAAAACTGCGGCCCTTCAAAAAATGTAACAAAGCCATCAGCAACAGCCACGGTGTTTTATCAAAAAGACATTGTACCCATGCTGAAAACAAGCTGTACTCCCTGCCATTTTCCGCCCGATGGAAAAGTAGAGGCACTGGATAATTATACTGCTGTAAAAAAACACATTGATGAAATAATTGAAAGGGTAAAGCTGCCCCAAAGCGATATAAAATTTATGCCCTATAAAATGAAAAAGCCTGCCTTTACAGAAGCTGAAATAAATACGCTTGTAAAATGGAAAGAAGAAAATATGGCGGAATAAAAAAATATTCAGCCAGTTAAAACATTTATCACATTAAAACAAAAGACCCCTCAGCACCTTCTTTCTTCGGGAATGCTGCGGGGCTAATTAAAAGTATGAACAATGCCATCAGTTGGTTTGAAATACCGACAACAGATTTAAACAGGGCGCAAAAATTTTATGAAACCATTTTTGGCATTAGCATGATAGCGATGGACATGACCAATATTAAAATGCGGATGTTTCCGCTGGATGATATGGTGAACGGGGTAGGCGGTGCATTGGTGGACAGTGGCGGATTTCATCAGCCGTCAGATTTGCTTGGCCCGCTCATTTACCTGAATGCCAACCCGGATGTAAAATTTGTGCTGGACAAAGTGGAAGCAGCCGGCGGAAAAGTGCTGGTACCTAAAACCGAGATATCTCCTGAATATGGTTCAATGGGTGTTTTTTTAGATACTGAGGGCAACCGCATTGCCCTGCATAGCATATCGCAATAAGTATGTGGCAAAAAAAAATTCCACGAGGTAAATGATGCGTTTACATAAAAATTAAATGATGACAAACACTTACAACTGGGGAAGTTTTATTACACCTATAAACGTAAATGCCCCCGCAGAAAAACTGTATGCACTTTGGGCTACAAGGGCAGGTATAGAATACTGGTTTCTCCGCATGAGTGAATACAAAAGCAGCGGTGGTGAACTGCGAAAAAAAAATGAAGCCGTGCAAAAAGGCGATACCTACGGCTGGCGCTGGCATGGGTGGAGCGATGAAGTAATGGAAACAGGAACAGTACTTGAATGCAATGGTAAAGATTATTTTAAATTCAGTTTTGGAAAAGCCGGCAACTGTACAGTAACAATAAAAAACGAAAACATTCATACCATTGTGGAACTGCTGCAGGAAAATATTCCGGATGATGACTACGGCAAACATCACTGGCATGTGGGCTGCAAAACAGGGTGGACATTTTATCTGGCCAACCTGAAAAGTTTGTGCGAAGGAGGCATTGACCTGCGCAATAAGCATGAACAATTGCAAAACATGCTGAATGCTTAAATGCTCCGCAATGATGCACTGCATGCATACATAGATAACGGCAACTAAAAAAAGACAGTAACATAATTACAAGAGACAAGAGCAATGAAATACAGTACAGAAAAATCTTATGAAATATTAAACAGCACACCTGCAGTTTTACAAAGTCTGCTGGGGCACGTAAGTGCTGAATGGATAATGAGCAATGAGGGACCAGAAACATTTTCGCCCTATGATATAATAGGACATTTGGTACACGGCGAAAGAACCGACTGGGTACCCAGAGCAAAAATTGTGTTGGAACACGGCTTACAAAAAACATTTGAGCGCTATGATCGCTTTGCACAATACGAAGAAAGCAAGGGCAAATCTATCCGTGAATTGCTGGATGAATTTACACTGTTGAGAAAAGATAATATGGCCTGGTTTATGTCACTCGGTTTATCCGAAAAAGACTTGGATAAAAAGGGAATGCACCCCGTGCTGGGAGAGGTTACCCTCCGGAATTTATTAGCCACCTGGGTGGTGCATGACCTTACCCACATTGCACAAATAACCCGTGTGATGGCCAAACAATACAAAGAAGAAATGGGGCCGTGGCAGGAGTTTTTCAGGATACTTAGTTTTTGATAACCCTTTGCGTGGTTAGTGAACCATTGCATTTATGCTCTCTTGCAATTTTTGAATTCTCTTCATTAGATTTTCAAAATTTAATGGCTCACCGTAAATCATGTTCTGTGTCATAGCCTGATAATCTTTGTCCCAATCTTTTATTACTGTGTCTGGCGGAACGATTTTAATTTTACCTGGAATGTGGTTAGCATAGTCAAGACCCCGGAGCGGATTGAATTTTTCTCTGTGAATTACGATGCCATTATATAATTGCTTGTCCTTTATTGCCGCCTTTCCATATTCTGTGTCCATTAACTTTTCTAAATCATATAAGTGTCTCGATAACCTGTCGATTCGAATTTTTGTTGTCTCTTGCGAAAACTCTTCATGCAATAAAAATATCTTTTCTAAAAAAGTTCTTTGTGGCAAAACGGTTGAAATACTAAACGGTTCTGTGGTAAATTCTTGATTAGGAAATGCAGCACTAAGGATTGAATTAATTGCTCTGCTTTCACTTGGTTCCATCAATGAACGGGAACTAACTTCTATTAAAACTCTCTGTGGCAAGTAATCAGATTTGTCAAATACAGAATTGTAATGAACTTCAATTACCTGTGGGTCTTTGTCTGAATCAGTAATCGGCTGTGCATTTAACTTGCATTCATCAATTACATTCCATTCGGTAAACAGTTTCGTTAAATCTTTTAAGAAAGTGGTGGAGATAAATTAGCAGGATATTTTTCTTAAATTTTTGATTTGGCTTTTACTGATGTCACCTTCAAAACCAAAGAATTTTCTGTCTATCGCCAAATCAATATCTTCTGAAAACCTTTCTATCAAATTCCAGCCTTTGCTTAACGAAGTGCCGCCTTTGAAAACAATACTTGTAGAACATTTCAGTTCAAAGGAAGCTTTTAATGCTACTATTACCCACCAATCTTTTTCAATAGCAATAGCAGGTAGTCCAGTAGTATTACTGGCCTTATTGAGAATTTCAATTCGTCTTTCTTTTGATATTTTTAACCAATCTGTATGCATATTACTTTACTGCACCCGTTAGTATTTTATTTATCCAGGCTGGTGCAAGTTTGGCATCATGCAGTATGTTTTCTTTTTTTTCTTTTTTAAGTATAATGAGTAGCCTTGTTAAAATGTCATCTTCAATTTTATGCTGCCCTATACTTTTTAATGCCTGAATAGCCAGTCTGCTTATTTCACCTTTTGCCAAAAAGTTTTTAGGGCTTGTTTTCTTAAAGGTGATTGTTCGCTTTGCTATTTTAATACTTCTTGCTGCACCATCGGTTAAGAAAACTACTTTTAAAGGAATTTGAGTTGATAGCCCTAATTTGTTTAATGCCTGAACACCTGTTGGAATAATCCTTGCCCTGTCTCTTTTTGCTATCGCAATAGCTATTTCTTCTGCTGAAGGATACAATACTCCCAAGTCTGTATCTGTCTTCGGGTATAGGTAAATGCCATGAGCCAAACGAATAAGCAAACCTTTTTCTTCCATTCTGAACAAAGCTTTCTTTACACTTTCTGAATTACCAAAATCCAAAAAATCATCTACAAAAAGAATGGTTCCTTTTTGCATTTTTTTTACCGCTTCTATTACTGTATTTGTTACAACTGGACGTGTCATTATTTTTATTTCGTCCCAAATGTAGTAAATATTTGGGACGAAATAGGTTTTGGTAAAGTGGGCTATTACTGTGTGATATGTCCCAAAATTACTGTCTGTCAATAATACTCTGTCAAGAAAGCAATTAAATTCATTGACAGGGAAATTTCGAGAATAGGTTTTAGAAGTTCATCCGTTGGATTAGAAATGATCAGGTTTGTATCTGCTTAGAAAATAGTAGTATAAATGCGTTACTAAAATCAGAAGACCTGCCGTGTACTTTGATTAGGGCTTCGGGTGGTGCATCACCTTACCCACATTGCACAAATAACACGTGTGATGGCCAAACAATACAAAGAAGAAATGGAGCCGTGGCAGGAGTTTTTCAGGATACTGAGTTTTTAATGGCGATGTATAAAATGCTTTGCAGGGGGCGTATAATTTTGTAAATTTGAAACAAAAAAGAATGCAGGAAAACAAACCATATATCATCAATCCTGCCCTTCTTTGGGAATATGATCTGGAAACGTTCAATTACCAGAAATCCTATAAAATTGTAATTGAAAGGATTCTGCAAATGGGCAACCTGGAAGAATGGCGCAATATGGTAAAATATTACTCGATTGAACAAATTTTAGAAACATTAGAATGGAGTGCCCAGTTAGATAAAAGGGATAAGGAGTTTTCAAAATTTTTTTTAACCTCAGGCTTTTTAAATGCTGCATAAAGATCCTTCTATTATTTCTGCTGTAACAATTTCACTAATACAGCAATTACAGTTGATGTCAGAGTTGGGAAGCTTTCATCTTGTAGGTGGTACCGCATTGGCACTGCAACTGGGTCACAGGAATTCAATAGATATTGATTTGTCCACTTTGAAAGATTTTGATGATACAGAATTAATGAACTCAATCAGCAGTAAATACGCTGTAGATGAAATCTTCAGAAGAAAAAACACTATCATCGCTTTAATCAACAACATCAAAACCGATTTCATCAAACATAATTACCCATTAATCAAGCCTCCCATTACGGAAGAAGGGATTACATTTTTAAGCAAGGAAGATATATCGGCAATGAAATTTCATGCCGTTATCCAAAGCGGCAAAAGACTCAAAGATTTTATTGACATTTATTTTCTGCTGGAACATTTTAGCATGAAAGAGATGATTGATTTTTTCACACAAAAATATACTTACAGCAACCCGATGATTGCCATGAAGGCAATTAATTATTTTGATGAATTAGATGAAAATATTGATCCGCCAAAACTCTTAAAGCCTCTGCTCCTGAAGGAAATAAAAAAACGGATTCAGGAAGCGAGTCAGATGCCAAACAAAGTTTTTTAATAAATTTTTATGCATTCAAAAGCCACTACTGTAGAAAATTACCTTGTTGAGTTGCCTGAAGAAAGACAGCAGGCAATGGAGAAACTTCGAAAAGTTATCAGGAAAAACCTGCCTAAAGGTTTTAAGGAAGAAATGAATTATGGTATGATTGGTTATGTGGTACCACACAGCAAATATCCGGCTGGTTATCATTGCGGTCCTAAAATGCCATTGCCGTTTTTGAATGTGGCATCACAAAAAAACAGCATTACTGTTTATCACATGGGGATGTATGCAAACCCAAAACTCGAAAAATGGTTTGCGGATGCCTATACAAAAGCCACCGGAAAAAAAGCAGATAAAGGAAAAAGTTGTCTGCGCTATAAAAAACCGGAAGACATCCCTTATGAACTGATTGGCGAACTGGCATCAAAGGTTTCTGTGGACGAATGGATTGAACTGTATGAAAAAAAATTCAGGAACAGCCGGAAGAAAAACTAATTCAGCCAACCACATTACAAATGAAAAATCTATTCCTTCTGTTATAAACTCATTGGTATTTTATTACTGTTAGTAAATGCAGCCAGTAAAATAAATCCTGCTTTTATTTGAACAAAAACACTTACCGGTAAAATCTGGTAATGATATAAAGTTTGCACCATAATATTTTCGCTCCATCTGATTCATTCAACTTCCCCATTCTTGCTGTAGCTTGCAGCTTCATTCAATTTTAATCCCACTAATTACATACAGATGATTGAAAATATTTTTCCTTCCTCAGCACAGGTTCCTGCACAGTGGCAGCCTGGCGGCTTTATAGAGCAGCGTGAATACCTGGTAAACGGCACATTAAAAATTTGGGATGGCCCCATGAACGAAGTGGTATCACCCGTTACACTCAATAACGGCAATGGCAATGAAAAAAATATTATTGGCAATACGCCACTGCTTACCGAAAAAGAATCGCTGGAAGCATTGGATGCGGC
>JAYWIB010000610.1:0-7147 GCA_043789265.1 Chitinophagaceae bacterium | reverse complement strand
GTTTGCCCATGCTCAATACTACCTGCGTGGCGAAATAAAGGATGAAAAAAATGAGTATCTCCAAAATGTAAAAATTACTTTACACTCCGATAAGCTGTTGTATTATTCCGGCTCATCCGGCAGCTTCGGTATATCCAGTGCCAAATCCATTGACACACTTACGCTTGTACTTGATGGATACGAAACACAAACAATCGCTATCAAAGCAGACGTATACCTTCAGGCTGTGATGAAAACAACTTCATCCAACTCAAGTAAAAACAGGCCCAAATTAATTTCCATTACAAATGATCAAAACAGGTCATCGAGGTACAACTGGTTTGTAAGTGATGAATCTTATTTTTCGCTGGTAGAAAATGAAGTGGTGCATGCAAGAAAATTTCCTAACACAGGCTTTTCATTAAATATCAATAAGGCATCGTACAGCAATGTGCGGCGTTTTTTAAACATGAAGAGTATGGTGCCGCCCGATGCAGTAAGGGTGGAAGAACTGCTGAATTATTTCAACCTCAATTATATAGAACCCGATAAGCAAACAGATTTTAAAATTGAATCCAATTTTTCTACCTGCCCGTGGAACCAAACCAGCCGCCTGTTTTATCTTAACATTAATGCACGCAAGCTGGATATGGAAAAAGTGCCGCCCAGTAACCTGGTTTTTTTAATTGATGCTTCGGGCAGTATGGATTTGCCCAACAGGCTGCCGCTGGTAAAAGCCGCCTTTCAGTTGCTGGTAAAAAATTTGCGTGAGAAGGATACCGTTTCTATTGTTATTTATGGCGGCACCGTGGCAGTGTGGCTGCAGCCAACAAGCGGTGCAGAAAAGCAAAAAATTATCCGCTCCATCGAAGAGCTTTCTGCACAGGGCGATACACCAGGCGAATCGGCCATACGCATGGCTTATCAACTGGCACGAAGCACTTTTATAAAAAATGGAAACAACCGGGTGATACTGGCTACCGACGGTGACTTTAATGTGGGAGAAACAACTGAAAAAGCGCTGGAAGATTTAATAACAAGGGAGCGGCAAAGCGGTGTGTATCTTACCTGCCTTGGCGTGGGCATGGGCAATTTTAAAGATTCCAAGTTAGAAACACTGGCTAAAAGGGGCAATGGCAATTATGCTTATTTAGATGATATACACGAAGCAGAAAAAGTACTGGTGAAAGAAGTAACACAAACATTTTATGCAATAGCGGATGATGTTTTTTTGAATGTACATTTTAATCCGGCACTGGTAAAAGAATACCGGCTCATTGGTTTTGATAACAAAAGAGATGCGGTGGCCGATAGCAGCGGTAAACTGGAAGGTGGTGAAATTGGCAGCGGTAACAGCGTCCTGGCGCTCTTTGAAATAACGCCTGAAGAAAGCCTGTTTACCAATCCGGATGCATCTCTAGCTGATGTGGAGCTGCGCTATACACCGGTAAATACAAAGGAGCCAAAACTATTGCAGTATGGCTGCAGCAGCAGGTGCGACAGTTTTAAAACCATCAGTAAAGATTTACAGTTTGGAGCAGCAGTTGCGTTGTTTGGTTTAAAATTGCGTCAGTCAAAGTATGTAAACAATACAGACTGGCTGAACGTAGAGCAGCTTGCTGCCAGCACGTATAACCCCAACGACTACCTGCAAAATGAATTTATGAATCTGGCAGGCGCTGCAAAAAAATTATACAGCAGCAATAAAAAAAAGAAAAGAAAAAAAGCTGCGGATGATTAAGTAAACATTTCCCTTACTTTTTCAAAAAAAGATTTATCGCCCTTTTCGGGTTTTGGCTGAAAGCTGTTGCTGGCCTGCATTTTTTCAAGCATTAATTTTTCCTCATTAGTTACATGCTGCGGAGTCCAAATATTTACGTGGATAAGCTGGTCCCCTTTTTCATAACTGTTTACGGCGGGAAATCCTTTTCCTTTAAGCCTGAAAATTTTTCCGCTCTGTGTACCTGGCGGAATTTTTATTTTAGCCTTGCCATCAATGGTAGGCACTTCCACCTGTGTGCCAAACACAGCATCCGGAAATGAAATGTGCAAATCAAAAGCTACATTCAATCCATCCCTGTGCAGTTGCTCATGCGCTTCTTCTTCTATTAATACAATTAAATCGCCATTGCTGCCGCCACGTTCCCCTGCGTTGCCTTTTCCATTCAGGCTGAGCTGCATGCCTTCCTGCACCCCTGCCGGTATTTCTATTGGTACCGTTTCTTCACCATACACCCGTCCTTCGCCTTTACAGGCAGTGCATTTATTGGCAATGGTGGTGCCTTCTCCATTACAGTTGGGGCAGGTGGTTACTGTCTGCATCTGTCCTAAAAAAGTATTCTGCACCCTTCTTACCTGGCCATTGCCACCGCAGGTACCGCATGTCTGCACACTGTTTTTATCTTTGGCACCACTGCCGTTGCAGGTAGTGCAGGGTACATACTTTTTTACTTTCACCGTTTTGGTGGCGCCTTTGGCCATCTCCTCATAATTCAGTTTTATTTTTATACGCAGGTTGCTTCCACGTACACCACGGGCACGGCTACCCGAAGAACGCCTGCCGCCCCCCCCGCCAAAAAAACTTCCAAACGGACTCTCATCTCCAAAAATATCTCCAAACTGGCTGAAGATATCATCCATATTCATACCGCTGCCGCTGAAGCCGCCGCCACCGCCTCTCCCTTGGGCAAATGCCTGGTGACCGAAGCGATCATACTGTGCCCGTTTGTCTGCATCACTTAAAATTTCGTATGCTTCCGCAGCTTCTTTAAATTTTTCTTCTGCCGCTTTATCGCCCGGGTTGCGGTCAGGATGATGCTGCATCGCAACTTTACGATACGCTTTTTTTATCTCATCCTGGGATGCAGATTTTGATACACCAAGTATTTCGTAAAAATCTTTCTTCATTCTTTCCCCTCCCGGGATGTTTAAATCCTGAAAAATTTCAAGATTGTATGTAAATAAAAATCATTCAGTTTAGAGGCTCCAAATAAATTAGGTATGTTTTCAATATGCCTTAATAAAAACAAACGCAATAATCAAAACAGGCTATGTGCTCAAAAACATTTTTTCAATTCTTCCTGCAATAACAAACCTGCATAATTAAACCTAATCAGTATGTGTCTTAATCCCCTTTAACAAACCCCTTCCAAATCATCAGAGTCTGATTCCCCTTTAGTGGATAGGGGTACCCTATTTCCCCACCACCACTTTTGCAAAGCGGATAATTTTGTCATTGAGGTAATATCCTTTCTGCACTTCGTCTATTACTTTATCTTTCAGTTCGTCTGAAGGCGCTGGTATTTCTGTAATGGCTTCATGTTTCTCAACATCAAAAGCTGTGTTGATACTTTCCATAGCCTTTAATCCTTTTGCCTGCAGTATGCTCCTGAGTTTATTAAAAATTAATTGAACGCCCTGCTTCATTTGCTCCGCATCATCGTTGGCCTGCAGTTGTTTTTCAGCCCGGTCGCAGTCATCCATTACATCCAGTAAAGAGGTGATCACTTCTTTACCGGCAGTCTGTATCAGTTCAATTCTTTCTTTTGCATTGCGGCGTTTGTAGTTGTCGAACTCAGCAAAAAGGCGTATGTATTTATCTTTTTGTTCATCCAGTTCGGCCTGCAGTTTTTCTGTTACGTTTTCTCCTTCAGGATTGCTCAGGTGGGTATTGCCCGGAATTTCTGAATCCGAATTGATATTCATTTCGGCTACATCACTTACATTTTCTGCTGTTTCCCCGTTTTCGTTGTTTGTTTGTTTTTGTTCCATAATACTGATTTATTTTTTTCCGGCTCTGCCGGATGATGATAGTTTTTTAAAATTGGCTGCGAAGGTACGATTGTCAAACATTTTGCCAAGCCTTGTTTTGCGGTCAAATTGGCAAATTTTGGGGTGGTTCAAAGTCATAATGTGCAGCATATATGTTAAAAGCTACTTTTGCGGCATGAAAAGTATTGTTCTTAATAAAAATATAAGCCACCGAGTGGAGCTTGGTCATCCGTGGATTTTTGCCAATGAAGTAAACAGGGGAAAACTGCTGGATGCAGCCCCGCAGGCGGGAGAGATAGTGGATGTGTATACGCATGATAAAAAATTTATCGGCAGGGGATATGTAAATCCGCAATCACAAATAATGGTGCGGTTGTTAACCAGAGATAAAAATGAAGCCATCAATGATACATTTTTTTTAAACAGAATAAGGCAGGCATGGGCATACCGCCAGCAGATTGGTTATACAGAAAACTGCAGGCTGGTATTTGGAGAAGCAGATGACTTACCGCAATTGATAATCGATAAGTTCAACGATTATTTTGTAATACAAACACTGGCGCTGGGTATTGATGTGTGGAAGCCGGCGATTGTAAAAGCCATCGAACAAATTTTTTCGCCCAAAGGAATATACGAACGCAATGACGTGCCGGTAAGAGATCTGGAAGGCATGCAGCAGCACAAGGGTTTTTTATCGGCGGAATTTGATACCAATATTATTATTGAAGAGCATGGAATAAAATTTCATGTTGATATTGCCAATGGGCAAAAAACAGGATTTTTTTTAGATCAGCAGGACAACAGAAAGGCCATACAGCACATCGTAAAAGATGCGGATGTGCTGGGCGCTTTTTGCTATACCGGTTCGTTTGAAATAAGCGCCGCACATTATGGCGCCAAAAAAGTGCTGGGTCTGGATATTTCTCAAAATGCCATTGACATGTGCAATAAAAATGCAGTATTAAACGAGCTTGAAAGTAAATGTACATTTATGTGTGTGAATGCTTTTGATGTGTTGAAAAACTGGACAAAAGAAAATCGTGTATGGGATGTGGTGATGCTGGATCCGCCATCGTTTGCCAAAAGCCGCAGCAGCATTGACAAAGCGGTGGCAGGATATAAAGAAATTAATTTACGTGGAATGAAGCTGGTAAAGCCGGGTGGTTTTTTAGTAACCTCCAGTTGCACCAACCTGGTGCAGCCCGAATTATTTTTAGACACCATTTATGCAGCCGCAAAAGATGCCAAAAGAAAATTGCGCCAGGTAGTTTTTAATGCCCAGTCTGCCGACCACCCCATTATAAGAGGACAGGAGTACACACAATACCTTAAATTTTTAATTGTGCAGGTGCTGTAATTTTACTTTTATAAAAGTCTTAATATGCCATTTCATTTTTACATGATGAGGCATAAAAAAATAAGCATTCATTAATAGTAATGCTGCATTCTTTACAGGAAAAATTTTTTATTACAGCAGCTCTTTTATTTTATTTTCAAGTTCCCTGCCATACAAATCAATGGCAACAATCCTGCCTTCTTTATCGAGCAGAAAGCCCGTTGGTATTTGTTCCACCCCATATTTTCCGGCAGCGCCGGAGTACCAGCCGCCTGTATCATTTACCTGCGTAAAAGTTATCCTGTCCTGCTTTACTGCTTTTAGCCAGTCTTTCTTTTTTTCATCTATGGATACCCCAAATACTTCAAAGCCTTTTGATTTGTATTTGTTATACAATTTTACAATGCCGGGGTTTGATTTTCTGCAGGGCCCACACCAGCTTGCCCAAAAGTCCAGCAGCACCACCTTTCCTTTGTAAGAAGAGAGATGTACAATGCTGTCGGCAGCATTGGGCAAAGAAATTTCAGGAGCCAGCATGCCGGTGCCTACCTGCGCCCTGGCCGATATGCAGCACATCCATAAAATATACAGTATACATTTTTTCATTTGCAGCAATTTTTCTTTTTAAAAAGAGACAATATAAAGCGCACAATTTTTTGTATCATTTGAATGCATTAAAGATATTGTATTCCAGCCTTAATATGGCGCCCTTAGGAGCCGTGCGGTACAGTGTGCTTACTAACGGATACCTGTAGCCCAAATCGAACCGCATGCGGCTGTTAAAAATAAACTGTACAGAAGGCGCTATGTCAACAAAAGTTTTTCCTGTGGCGGTATTGGTTTGTCCCAAAAACTCACACATCATATTTACGTTTACCTGATCATAGCTATTATATTCTTTTGGCAGCATCAGCCTGCCAATAGATAACGAATAGGAAATCGCATTGCGGCTGCCGTTGCTGTAGGGAAATTTTTCTTTTCCAAAACTATTGTCGTTGGCACGTAATACTGCACTGCCTGCGGAGATGGCAACTTTGTTAATCAATTTTGTGGCAATCAGGCCAGCCTCGTAGCCGGAGCTGTGGCCAAAGAAATCAATTGCGGGCTGGTGTATATCACTGTTGTTAAAGCTAAGCCTGCCATACGCCGCCATCCGGAAATGACTGTGTACTTCATCCAGGCTGTAAAACCTGTATTTGGCATACACGCTGCCTCCTTCATATTTAAAAATATTATCCCTGTTGCTAAAAAACAATTCGCCATGCAGCATTATTTTTTTTGACACACCAATCATTACTTCAGGCAGCAGGTGGTAGTTATTTATACCCGGTTCTCTCATCAGGTAATTGTTCAGCCGCAGGCCAATACTTTTTGCTGCCATATTACTGGCAGGTTCGGTAAATACAAAAAGCTCCTGCGCCTGCAAGCGGCCGCTAAGTAATATCAATACCATTAAAAGATTTTTTTTCATAAAATTTTTTTAATGCAGCCGGCAGGCTTAACAGGCTGCTGGCTGCAGGTGGTATGTTATATGGTTACATGATAAATGCGGGTGCCTTCCTTTACACCTTCTTTGGTACAGCAGGCTTCAGCCTTGCCGGTGGTATAGCATTTCATAGAAGTAAGCTTATTGTTTTGCTTAAATGTTTTTGCAGAAACAAAGCCTTTGTCAAGCAATTTAATGCTGGTATTGCCATCCAGTGTTTGCGTTGGCGTATTTAAAAAATGAAAAAGGGCGCCATTCTGTTGTACATGACTGTCGCTGCTGATATTTACCTTATTAAAATTAAAAACAGCCGTTAACCCGGCCACAAAAAATCCGGCGTCTTCCACTTTGTTTTTTAACTTATCAAAATCAACTTGAGTATTGGGCTTAAAGGTTATTTCGAAAGTGGAATTTTTAATATTGGCAGTTACCTTATCTACAAAGTCAAGTGTACGAAGCGATTTGTTGATGGCATTACTGCACATGCTGCAGGTAAGTCCGCTGGCCTGCAGGGTGGCATTTACTACTTGTGCATGCGCATACATTGCTGAAGAAAACAACAGCATAAAAAATAT
>JAYWIB010000609.1:0-2038 GCA_043789265.1 Chitinophagaceae bacterium | reverse complement strand
TTCAATTCTTCCAATGTATATAGTATACCCGTTTGCACCCCGCCCACAGCAAAAGTTGGTACAATATGTATAATTTTTATTTTAGCCATTATTTATTTAAGTGACCGGATATACTGAAAAATTTAGGAAGAAAGTATTCTAATAATAAATTTGATTAAAGCTGTCTTAATTTTTGTTCAATACAATGATTAAAATTTCTGTAATAAACTGCAATTACACCTATAAACCAGAACCAAGGAACCCAGTAATTATTAATAATATAAAAATGCATTGCCCCAGATAAAAAAGCGACAAGTAAAAAAAAAGCAAATTTTGTCTTAAATCTAAGAATGGAAAATAAAAAATAAAAAATAAGCAGGATTATAAATACTAGACCTGTAAAACCTAATTCAAAAGTTATACTGTAGTATAAAGAAATAATGCTTTTGCTATCATCAAATCCCAAGATATCAAAACCTGCAGGTCCTGCACCAATAAGCTTATTATTTATATCAAATTTTGAAAATTGCTCAAAGAAAAAATCCATTCTTTCTTTCCTATCATCCAGAGAGCTGGAATTCATTTTTTCTGAAAGGCTCAACAAAATTTTCGCATATAGTGCAAAGTAATTACCAATCAATACTACTAAAGTCAGAATACCGGTTAATTTAAGGTAAAAATCTATTTGCTTATTTTTAAAATATACCCATACTTTTTTAAAATAAGCAAGCATGCTTATTAAGATAGCAATAGGTACAACTATAAAAGTAGCACTGCTTGCAGCAAAAAATGCGCTAAAAATTATTATTGTAAAAACGAACCCCTTAATAATTTTAGGCCATTTGCAATATCCTGAAAATGAAATAAAATATACGGATAGAGGAGCAAACATTTCTAACATAAGTGTATATATACCGGACTCCGAGGCGAAACCTCTTGCCCTATAGAACAGTTCTATGACGTAAGGCTGGTAATGCATTTGTTCTTCCCGTGGCCGGGGGATGTAATCATTTATATTCAGGTCAAAAAAATTTGCTAAAATAAATTCAAAATTTACGTACAGTGCGCTTACAGTGGTAGTATAGGTAATGAGTTTTATAATTAATTTGAACGTATCTGTTTTTTCTTCTAAAAAAAATAAGGTAAACTTTATAACTATATAAAAAAGAATAATTGTTCCGGTATATGCTGCTGTATGATTAAAAGATTTACTGTTTCCCCATCCATTAATTATGTGTGAAAACATTACCACAAAAAAAAACATAAAAATTACCAAAATATCAAAGCCAAGAAATCCCTTTGGAATTTTTGCTTCCTTTAAAACGAAAGCCCCAATTATTAAAAGTAAAATAAAGGAAAACACCAAGGGCATGGATATTATATCGGTATATGCAAATGCGGAAACAAAAGGCATTGTAAGGATATACAATATCAAAAAAATACTCAGTAAATTTTTGGTAAAACCCTTTTTTTTATTCCCTTCACTTTGAAATTTATCAGTTTGTAACGCAGCCATACAGAATAAAAATAAACATACCTTTTAAATAAAGCAATTTTATGATATCCGAATTTCACCAATATAGCTTTTCTCTCGCTTTCTATTTTTCCTCCGGAACTGATACTGTTTGGATGGCATCGGAAACGGGTAATGTATTTGTTAATATAGCGGCCACGTTTACTATACTTTAAAGCCCTTAATATATAATCATAATCGGAAGCATATTTGTAAGTAAAGTCATACCCATTTAATACATTATTTAAACCTGCAGAAATAAAAAAACAACAATGGGGTAAAAGTGTGCCATGTGTTGCCATCAACAGTTTGGTGAAATTTACATTATACAGTTTCACATTTCGGATAGAACTAGGTTTCACCTTAATGATATTGCCATAATAATAATCCAGTTTGTCTCTCTTAATTTCTTCAACTACTTCTTCTATTATTGTGTTAGAAGCTAATACATCATCCGAATTAAGTATCAAAATATAATGACCCGTAGTTTTTTTTAGGCCCTTATTAATTGCATAATACATCCCTTCGTCTTCTTCACTAATCCAG
>JAYWIB010000608.1:0-7161 GCA_043789265.1 Chitinophagaceae bacterium | reverse complement strand
GGGGTGCATTGCCTGTTTGTAAATTTTTATTATAGCTTTACCGCACGACATATTTATAATGATTTTGCGATTAACTAAATAATTGCATTCTGCTACTTCTTTTACTCTTTTCTGAATTTGTTTTACATTCATATAAATTCAATTTTTACGGCTTCTTTTGGTAATTCGTGGAAGTTATAAGGAGTTTGGTATCCTTCATCAGCACAACTTTTTACTACTACCGTTTCATTTCTAATTGACAATACTTGAAAAGTAACACCTAACAATTTACACCACCATTGACCACTGTTGCTATCAATAAGAGTGGCGACACAAAAACTGCCACCAACATTGGGTTTTGCGGCATTTGGGCTTGACGTTGAAACTTCGGCAGTTGTACTACTATCAACTTTGGTTTCGGCTTGACGTTCTTTATTGAGCATTTGTATTTATTTTTAACATTAGTAATTTTATTCAGCAGCAGTTCAAAGCGGACGTTTTTCAAATCCCCAAACGACCGCAAAGCCCTGTTCGTTCTATGCTATATTTTGCCCCTTGCCACACAGCATACCATTACCGGGCTTGACATTCAGTCATGCAGCATTTTTTAAGCAATAAATTCAGGGATAAATATTATTTTTTGTAGTCATCAATGAGTTTTGAAATCAACTCTTTTAAAGCCTCGTAATGTTTTTCGGGAACACGGTTTGAAATTGTTTTAGTAGGCTCCTTTTTTGGTTGGCCAGCACCGACACGCCTGCCGCCTCTATTTTCTTTTTTTAATACCTTTTTCATAAATTAAAAATAAATGAAATAGTGTAATTTTTTTTTACAGTTGACATGATGCAAAGTTTTTGATTGTTAAAAAATTCCTTGGCCGGACTGTTCCGGCTCTGTGGTGCGATTAAAAGAGATCGTTTATTATTATTACCTTTCGTTATAACATGCTTATCTGTCAGAAGTAGTTTCACTATATCGAAAGGTAAAGTTATTAATAGCGATCTATCTTTTCTTTTGCTTCCGCAAACGCTTTACAGCATTGACTTTCTTCAATTTCAGAATAAAAAACTTCTGCATTTTGGCAAGTTAATTCTCCTTTTGCCAAAACGGCGTACATTTTACCAGTTCTTTCATTTATCATTATATCGCTCCATCCATCAGGGCCGTACATGAACTCATCCCCATCCATCAAGATATCATTAGCTTCTTGTGAAAATTTTCCTGCATAGTCTCCCGCAGCAGTTAAGATACCAGTGTGATTAAAGAGGCTTCCAGTTGTTGTTTTTTGTAAAGTGTTCATTTCGCAAAGTTTTTTGTGATAGCTGAATTGCTATCATGATGTAATATAAGACTCTTTTTGATAGTTGCAAACAATTATCAAACTTTTTTTAAAAATATTTTTCTCCCTAAATTTCAAAGAACTAAATACAGCTCCGCAGCTTCGCAAAATACAGACATAGAACATTGGTATTGCCGCAAGTGTGGCTTGAAGTTCTTAATCTGTACATTTTATCGCTGTTGAGCATTTGTTGTTGTTTGAACGGTTGTATTTCAAATTCCACCCCTGCGGCAATACCTACCGTTGTAAGCAATACTACTTCCTAAACTCATGTTGAAATTCATATAAATTAACAGTGATGCTATGGTAGCAACATAATGGCATCTTTTCATTTAATTTAGGCAATTCAGTTCTTGAATGACCTACTCGTTTGATAGCTCCATCTTCAATTAGCTTATTATATTGTTCATGAGTAATTTCTAAATCATAGGGATTTTCATAACTGTCTTTGCTAAATTGTATATAGTACTTAGATGTAATTTCATCTCTATCACTGACGGTGTAAAATCTATAATGAACAGATTTTACCATTAATTTCTTATCAAACATTTGTACATTTTTAAATTGAACACTTGTAAATTGAACCGCCATTTATAATACCTTTCCAAAGAGGGGTTTGCCAGCTTTTAATTCATATATCATTCTTGGAGACACACCTTAATATGATTATTATTTAAAGCGCACCAAATCGCTTGTTTAAAAGTTTTGTGCCGTCCGCTAATTCCCCCATTGTGAATTACTTCTCTAAAAATATATCCTGATGGCCTTTTTTCTCCATCAGGATACACTTCACCTTCTTCAAAAACTAATTTCCATTTTTCGTAATAACCACCATTTTTTTTTGCAGCTTCAATTGATGGATACCCGAATACATTAGTACATGGTTTTACAGATGTGGCAAATACTTTGTGCCAGTTTTTCTTTGTTACTTTATTCCCGTTTTGCATGGAATATTTTGCTTTAAATTCTATCATTACATTATCTGATTAAGCGTTTCCTAATTGCAGTTTCATCTTTCCATTAACTAACTTTCCAGGCAGTTCTATTGGCCTGCAGCATAACAGCCTTTTTTTGCGATTCTGTTTTTTGTGTTCTTTCTGACCAAAATATTTTAAAACATTCCTCCACCTGTGCTTTCAATTGAAAGCACAGGGTATCATTTATTTGTAAATCGAAATACAAAAAGGTAATGCCCTTGCAAATTTTATCCTGATACTGTTTGTTTATACTGGTAGCTCCAATTTCTACAAGCATTTCTTCTATCCTTTGCATTGACCTTGCAGCATCTACTGTACTCGTATAGTTTTTTATGTTCATTGTAATAGGAATTTATGCTACCAGTTTTTTTATTTTAGATTCAGATTTATTTGAGCCTGATGCAGATTTATTTGCGCCTGATGCAATTTTGTTTGCGCCTGATGCAATTTTATTTGCATAGGATTTAAATTCCTTTTTTTGCGACAGCACTTTTAATTGTTGCTGCAGTTCGCTGATGCGTTTTTGAGCATTTGTTTCTCTTTTAATTTTAATTGCATCCTGTGCATTGGCAATTCCCTCCACATCTACACCAACAAAATTGGCCAGCTCCCGCATAATGAGTGTATCAGGGCCGTAATTTTTACTTGCTTTAAAGGCATCAATCATTGCATGCATTAGTAAAGTATCTTGCTGCACCTGTGTAATATTCTGCAGGCGCTGCATCAGCACCTGAGGCGTTTTATGAAAATCTTCTTCATCATTTTCGATCAGGCCTGTTTTTTTAAGTATTTCGTCATTACAGTATGTCAATTTCCGGTACATAAAAAAACTAATGAACACGCTTCTTATCTCTTCAGGAAAATCCCGATGCAGCAGCTCATTGTCAGGATATTTATTTAGTTCATCAATTATCGCCTCCTGCACTTTTTGATAATCGAGCTCTGCACCACGTGCACATCTTTCTTTCACAGATTCTATCTGTGCCGCAACATCCGCAGCGGTTATTTTTTCGCCACTGGCGGCTTTGGCCGCTGCAGCAGCTTTGCCTGCCATTTTTCTGTACACAGTTTTATACATACCTGCATTGGGGCCAGATACATATAATGCCTTAAAGGCTATGTATTTATTATCAGCTTTATGCTGGCTTACTTCATCTTTACTGTAATCAAGTATGTGCACTTTGTAGCCTGTAGCTAATTTTGAAATAGCACCCGGTACCTTGGTACTCTGGTAGCCATAGTGAATAAGAAGTATCTCCGGTTTGGTTGATAAAACTTTATCCACCTCTGCGGTAAGCCATGCTTCTTTTTTTTGTTCAAAACATTTTTTATCAAAGCAGCGGTCATCTTCTTTTATATCATTAAAGAGGAGTTTATTACAGCCACTCCGTTTGCTACAGGTACTGCATGGGCCAGCCGCCGGTACCAATGTAGCATCGTCTCTTTTAAATGGGGCAGCAGAGAGCTGGCGCATTATATTGCGTTCTATATACTCCTGTGTTTGTTTTATTCCCTGGTACTCGCCTCCACGTATTAGCGCATTGCTTTTGCTGCATTCTGTTTGATCTTCTTTAGTAAGGCGGGAAAACATGATGGCGTGGCCTACTAAAAATTTTTCATCCCAAAAATGTTTTTGCAATGCAGGTACCAAATGGTTAAGCTGGAGGCGCTGTACCACATAGCTTACGGGTTTATTTATCTTTCCGGCAATATCTTCCAGGCTCCAGGGTCGTTTTTTATTATCCTGCATGGCCTTGAATGTAACTGCTTCGTCCATGGCATGGACATCTTCTCTTTCAATATTTTCTATAAACTGCAGCTCCTGCACTTCATCATCTGTCAATTTTTTTATCTCCGCAGGTACCTCTGCTTCCTTTATTAAAAGAGCGGCACGGTAGCGGCGTTCGCCGCATACAATTTCGTACCTGCCTGGCTTGCCCGGCTGCTCCCTCAGCGTGATGGGCTGTATGATGCCTACTTTAGAAATGGAAAGCGAAAGCTCTTTTAATTTTTGCTCATTAAAATATTTGCGTGGATTGGTGGGTGATGGAAAAATAAAATTTACCCACCATTGATACAATTCTTGTCATGTTGTGTAAGTGTTTGGTTTGTTAAAATAATTATGCGATTACTATGCGGTTCTTTTTGCCAATGTTGATTATCTGCTCTATTTTATAGATGTACTCTTTGTGATTGGCCTGCTGGGTAAGCATGTTGCTGTTTGCTTGTACTGCAGTTAATATATCTTGTATGCTTACTTTACCTGCCTCTATAATTTTGTACACGGCAATAACAAAATCGCGGCTTCGCCAGTTAGGAAAAAAACTAAACCGGCTGCATAATTCTGCAAGCTCACAGGCTTTTTTATGTTCTGCCACTTCAAACGTGCCGTTTTGAAAACTGAAGTGTAAACCTTTTGCTTCGCCATTGGCGGCACCTGGCTTACCGCTATACAGCAGGTGCAGGCAGAGGCCAATGCTAAAACCAAATTTTGTATAAAACTCATTCATCTGTATGTAATTGTCATTGCCTGCAGCGATGTAGCAATTGATGTAGTCAGAAGATTTCCATTTTTCTACATTGCTGTTTACCTTGGCTATTTCCGGCATAGACTTTTTTTCTGTAACCAGCATGTAATACACAGGGCGTTTTAAAATTTTAGAGATAGTAAACCTATGCTGGCCATCCAGTATATTTAATTTTTCATCCTGCTCCTGTACCTGGATGGGATAATATTGCAGCATATCGTTGCCGGCATCTATTTCCTTAATTATGCGCTTTATTTTTGCATCATTTATTTTTCGGTTACCCTTGAGTTTATCAAACAGTTGATAGTTGGTGGTTTCATAAATTTTTACAGTGCTTACGTGGTGGTGCATGTTGGTAAAATTATTGGTGTAAGAATGTTTTTTAATAGTAGCTGGTATTAGTACCGGTATGTGTTTTTTATACACTGGTGGTAAAGGGTTTACTTCTTCATCCGAATAAAATGACATTACATTACGATCGCCATTAAAGTCTTCTACTTTGCCGCTGTTATTTTCGCAATACCAAAAAATTTGCTTTGCGCCGGCAATTCTTTTTTCTTTCGTTTTTTTCCAGGCTGTTAGCTGTGGGTCGTTGGGAAAATAGAAGTATTCTCCTGCCTGTAATGCTTGTATTGTACACTTGTATGGCATGGCTTTTTTATTTACTGGTTTTTGGTTTTACAATTATTTTTTTCTTTACTGCAGGCTGCTGGTACTTTACCATTACCTGCAGATAAATCATCAGCTCACCAAATGGCATGTATTGTATGCTGCTGTTAGCGGCTGGCTGGTAGCCTTTGCTTATTTGTGCATTTACCAGTTCGCTGAGTGTATATAAATCTTCGGCGTGTGCTATGCCGTACTTAATTATTACCGGATGTTGGCTGCTGCAGTGCATTGGTTATTTCTGTTTTAAAATCAATTGGTGACGGTGGCAAATTAATTGGGCGCAAAACCCACTTATCATTTTTGTGCACTACATCGCACACAATATTTTTTTCATACTCAGGCAAAACAATTTCGTCCCATTCCACCAGCTGGCCACCTACATACTTTCTTATTTCTTTTCCTATCTGCAGCTTTCCATCCGGCATCCTGGTATCTCTGCGCCGGTCGTAAATGAGTGCTGTTTGGTATGGCCCGTACAGCTCTGTACACAGTTGCAGGCGGGCAATGCAATCTTCCAAGCCCCGTTGTCGGTTTAGTATTACTTGCTGTACATGCTTGTAATTTATCTGTGCCACGGTGCAGTGGTAGCGCTCCTGCCCATAGTGCGTGATGGCCATGCGTCTGGTAAAAAATATCTGTAGTTTAAACCTGCTGTATATACGATTAAAGGCAATTTCTTCCTGCTTTTTGCGGTTTGACATGTTGAATCCAAAAAAAATTTTTCGCCTTCAGTTTACTTTAAGTTAACTTAAGATTGTACTTAATACTCTACTTAATACTCTACTTAAATATTTTTTACTATAGACTACCACTTCCTGTAAGTAACAATTTATGCATTTGGGCGCCTGGGGGCGGTTTGGCGGCCTGGCTATGCGGCGTTTTTTTTGTCATGCTGGTTGGTTTTTGCGTGCTGGCTTTTATACCGAAAATTAACCTGGTCTGTAAGGAACCATGCCGTTTGTTTTTTGCTTTTAATATATTTGTAAGCATCCCTGCGGCGGGGCTTGCTGCTGCCTTCAGCTTCGCTTATATACAGCCTGCTGCGTTCGGTGCTTTCTACACATACATGCGTTACCGTTATTATCTCCATTTGCCGCATTACTTTTTTCATGTAGCAAACGGACTGTGCACTTTTGTAAGTATGTGTATCACGTATGCACTTAACAGAGCGGTTAATATCAGCTCTCAGTGTGTGTATTAAGTCGAGTAATGGAGACCCTTCTTTAAACGCCTGCTGCTGCAGTGTGAGGAGCTGCGTTTGAAAATACTGCATATCTGTTCGCAGTTTTTTTTCATCGCTTCCGCTATCCCTCAGCAGTACATGCAATTGTTCTTTAAGCAAAGGATTTTTACCGGCATAATACCACAAAGCATTTAACTGCTTTAGTTGATTGCTGCGCATTTCTTCTGCCCTTAAGAAGTATTGAAATATTTGCTGGCCGGGTAATTTGTCATTGTAACTGATTTTAATAATTCCTGTGTATGCTATGCCGAGTATATCAGCAGCGGTTTCAAAGGAGGTAAGCAATATGGAGCGGTTTTTCGTAATCGTTATTAGCTTTAGCTGCTGCAGCTCTGCCAGGCGTGCTCTAAAAGAATTTTCGGTTGCTTTGCAAAACTGCAGCAGGTGTTTTTTTTGTGCCGTCCAGTTTTGAATAATGCCGGAAGT
>JAYWIB010000607.1:0-2038 GCA_043789265.1 Chitinophagaceae bacterium | reverse complement strand
CTTTTATCACTTACTGCCAAAGAGCAAGTGGTACATGATGCGGTATTATTTTCGTTTGACAAATCATATAACAATGCTGTAGACAGGAGCGATATGAAAAAGCTGAATAATTTTTTAGAAAACATAGCCATTGCTTCAGGCAATGAACGATTGGTGATTGAAAAAAGACAACCGTTGAAACTGAACGATACACTTGCGTTTGATTTAAGCAGGCTCAGTAAAAAAAGTTATGAATTAAATACTGAACTTTCAGATATAGATGCAGAAGATGGAAAAATAGTATTGCTGCAGGATAAATTTTTAAATAAAAATATTTTACTGCAGGCAAGCGGCAGTACCCGTTACAGCTTTTCAATCAATGAAAACGCAGCATCATTTAATAATAGCCGCTTCCGTATGCTGATACAGCCTGCTGTTAGTTTTATCCAATGTGCGGTGGCACAAAAAGAAGATGACATTGAATTGAAGTGGCAAACCTCACCCGATACATACATTCAGCAATACGTTATTGAAAAATCTGCTGACGGAATTGATTTTACCGAGGCTGGTAAAGTAGAAAGCATGCGCAATGATAAAGCAGCTTCTTATACATGGATGACTGCAGAAGCGGAATCCGGTACATATTTTTACAGGGTGAAATCAGTAAATGATTATGGTAATTTTATTTATAGCAAAGCAATAAGTGTACATGTGGTACACAGGCCGCAGTCATTATTTGTTTTTCCAAACCCGGTAAAAGGGAACATAATTTCAATTCTATTTAATAAAATGCCCGCCGGTATGTATGCAGCTCGTTTAATAAATCCTACAGGCACTGCCACCGGCATCTATACAATAATGCATGACGGCGGCACCGCTTCAAAATCAATTAAAATACAGGGCATGCCTGCTGCTATGTACCGGCTGCAGGTATCAGGGCCAGGTAAAAAACGGTTCAGTCTTCCTGTATTAATTGCAGGCAATTAAAAGAATATTTTTTTTTTAAAAAAATATTTTACGTACGAAAATTTATAATCAACGATAAATTTCTCTTACGTAATTTTTTTTTGATCTTATACCATCTTAATTTACTAAGAAGGCCGCCCAGTCCCTATTTTTCGGGAAGGACTCTACGTGTAAATCTTAGATGGTATTATGCCGACAGAAAAGAGTTTGGGCTATTTAGTATGTATAGCCGGTATTATCTGAGATTTTTCCTGCCGGATCCTGTACTTCGTTCATGTGGCATGTATCTGCGTTCATTGTTTAACTTTACTCAAATTCTATTGTGGCAAAAAAACAAACATACCGGGAAAGGTATACCAACAAGATAATTGCTGCAGGTGGAGAAGCGCCTGCATTTAAAGAAAAATTACCACGGCTACCAGTAGACCCATCACTGCAGTTACCGTATGCCGAAGGCAAAATAATATTGATAGATAAACCACTGCACTGGACTTCTTTTGATGTAGTAAGAAAATTACGCAGCACCATACAGATAAAAAAAATAGGACATGCAGGTACCCTCGATCCGCTGGCTACCGGCTTGCTGATTGTATGCACAGGTAAGTTTACAAAAAAAATAAATGAGTACATGGCTGCGGAGAAGGAATACACCGGGCATTTTGTAGCTGGTGCTACCACGCCTACTTATGATTTGGAAAGTGAACCAATGGACTTTAAAGATTATACCAGCCTTACAACAGCACAGATTGATGCTGCCACTGCTTTTTTTTGTGGTGAGATTGACCAGTTTCCACCCATTTATTCAGCCATAAAAAAAGATGGGGTGGCATTGTATGATCTTGCAAGAAGGGGGGAAACGGTTGAATTAAAATCAAGGAAAGTTACTATCAGAAAATTTAAAATTACTAAAATTGATTTGCCTGTTATTGAATTTGAAGTAATATGCAGTACAGGCACTTATATACGCAGCCTCGCAAATGATTTTGGTAAAGTATTGGGCTGTGGTGCCTACCTCGGCAGCCTGCGCCGCACCAGAATAGGCCACATTAAAGCAGAAGAAGCAACTGACATGGATACATTTATCCAGAACTTT
>JAYWIB010000606.1:0-2039 GCA_043789265.1 Chitinophagaceae bacterium | reverse complement strand
GCAATACAGGGAGAAGTAAGTCTCGATTTAGTTCCTTTATTAAAATTATAACTGTCGAAAACCCACAATTTTGATCCGCTTTTTGGAAGCAGTTTGTATTTCGGGTTTAGCGAAGGGTAATATACGCTGTCGCTCCATGCCCAGTTTCCCTCTCCTGATAATTGAGTGGCATACCAGCCATTTGCATTCGTTTCAAAATTGTCGGACATGGGCAGGCTTGAAACAAGCGGAACCGTATTGTGCGTAGTTTTAATGGTATCAGTTTTATTATAATTATCTCCTGCTACTTTTACGATAAATGCAGAATCTACATGTGTACCCAAATTGAAATTAACAGGAAAAGAAAGTACCACTGACTGCCCCGCCGGAATGATGGATGGATTGGATTGTGACAGAGGCCCCAACGTGGTGGCTCCTTTTATGTAAAGCTTTACCGTGGCTGCGGAAGCCGCCATTACAGTGCCGCCATTATTTTTTAAAGTAACATCTACATTCCCTGTGCCTGCACAGCCATTTACTACAATGCTGGTAAGAGCAGCATCCACAGCAGATGGCGGAACAATGTTTACATTATAATCTTCCGTTTCCCCATTCGATTGAAAACTGCAGGCGGTAAATTCGTTTGAAAAATAATTTGTCCTTACTCTTAAACGGTGAGGTCCCATGGGTGCATTTACCGGAATAACTACGTTGCCTGAAACTTCCTCTCCAAAGTTGTTGTCATTGTCATTGCCAAATACCAATTCTCCATCATCGTCAAAACTTCCATTGTCATTATAATCTATCCATGCCTTTAAATAACCATCACCAAACATACCTTGTGTTACAGAAATAGGATTGGTGGAACCCTGTATTAGATTGGTGGAAATTGTGGAAGAATAATTGGTGAACGCGGTGCCTGCACAATCACTGGCATTGTATATATCTCCTATAACTACAAGGCGTATTGCATCATAAGGATCGAAACTTGACCCACATCCAAAAGCTGCTTTTGGGGTACAATAGCCAATGCCATTACCAGTAGTGAATGATCTGTCGCTGCTACAGCCGGGATTGCTGCCAAAATTATTTTTTGCCACTATTCTGTAATAATATTTTGTGTTTGGCAGTACAGGCGCAGCCAGGGTAAAGTTGATGCCAAACTGATTTTTCAAAAATGGCGCCGGGGTAGTAGTGCCAAAATAAACATCGTAAGAGTTAGCACCCGGCACAGAAGTCCATTCTATTACAGGATTGGTGGGAACATTGGTAGCTGCATCAGCAGGCACAATGCCCTGTGCACATACAGGTGGTTCACCTGGCGCAATGTACGACAGCCGTATGGCCGGCCTGAAAATAGATGTCTGTAAATTGGTGGAAGCACTCAGCGGTGTAGTATTGTTATAATATCTTAATGTAAATGCATTGGGGTTAGCACTGTTTCCGGTAGCGAGGTGAAAGAAAGAAGTTCGGTGTTCCCTGCCATCTGTTTTTTCCACCATCATCTGCAGGTTACCTGTTCCTATATAGTTAAAGGGTATAATGTCTATTCCTGAAAATCCCGTATCCACATAAGCAATAGATCCATTATATACAAGGGTGTAGCCCGCTGTAGAGTAAGTTCCATTCGCAGCAAATGAAACGGTGGAGGCACTAACATTTTTCATGTAAATTTTTACATCATCAAATACAGGGTCTTCACCAATGGTGTAGGGCAAATAATCAATATGATTGATGGGATTGCTGCCAAAGGTGGCGGCTCCTATTTCTTCAGCAGTATAGATACTTTCATTTACTGAATATAAACTTATACCCAAAGGTGAGTTGCCAAACCCCGATGGTGGTCTGTTGGCTGTAATGCTCACAGAAGCCGACTGCCCATTCATGAAATTTTGAAAAAACAATTGTATCAGCAACAGCAATGAAATCTTTTTCAATAAAGCTTTAATCGGCATGGTTATTTATTTTGAATTATGAGAGTGTATCAGCCAGTTAAAATAAGTTGTAAAATAAAAACTTTGATTTCGCCTGTATCGGATTTAATTTGGTAAAATTAAAAA
>JAYWIB010000605.1:0-7166 GCA_043789265.1 Chitinophagaceae bacterium | reverse complement strand
CTGCATATTCCATCGCTAAAGATGAGCCGGATTATTATTTGAGCATGGGGCTTACTGCAGAAGCAGTGGCCAAAGAATATAGCGTAAGCCGGCAAGACCAGGATGAATTCAGTTATCACAGTCATGTAAAGGCGGGCAATGCCATTAAAGAAGGATATTTTAAATCAGGTATTTTACCCATCACAGTAGAGCAGGTTTATTTAGATGAAAAAAATAAGAAACAGCGTACCAGTTATGTAGTGGATACAGATGAAGGTGTACGTGCCGATACATCCGTAGAAGGACTGGCAAAATTAAAACCTGCTTTTGCTGCAGGCGGATGCGTAACCGCAGGCAACTCATCGCAAACCAGCGACGGCGCTGCATTTGTGATAGTAATGAGTGAAAAGATGATAAATGAACTTGGGTTAAAACCCATTGCAAGGCTGGTAAACTGTGCAAGCGCTGGTGTGCATCCACGCATTATGGGCATTGGCCCTGTGGAAGCAGTACCCAAAGTACTGGCGCAGGCAGGTATGAATTTATCCGACATCAGTTTGATAGAATTGAATGAAGCATTTGCATCACAGTCACTGGCAGTAATAAGAAAATTACAACTGGATCCCTCCATTGTAAATATCAATGGTGGCGCTATCGCTCTTGGGCATCCGCTGGGATGTACGGGTTGTAAACTTACCATACAACTGGTGAATGATATGAAGCGGCTGAAAAAAAAGTATGGAATGGTTACAGCCTGCGTAGGCGGGGGGCAGGGCATTGCAGGCATTATTGAAAATATTGAATGATGCCTGTAGCAGTTTTTAAAAGAATTTTTAATAGCCTGCTGTACTAAAAAATAAATGCTATACATTTGCAACAATGTTTCATTTATTTATTCTGTATGTTGTTAAAAAATAAGTTGCTCGTTTTTGTGTTGCTGTTTTTTCTGGCATTTAACCTTATGGCCCGCTCTTCAGCCGATAAGGAAGACATAGTAAAAAGTAAATTTTTTGGAACTGTTATTGATTCCAAAACTCATCTGCCGCTGAAGGCCGCATCCATTATTATCAGCGATATAAAAATTGGTGGTATTACAGATAATGAAGGAAAGTTTTACCTGAATAATATTGCCAATGGCAAACACCTGGCCGAGGTATCGCATATTGGCTACAATACAATAGCCGTAGTAATAGACATAGAGAATGATACCCGCCACGATTTTGAACTTATCCCGTCTGTGGTTGAAAACAATGCGGTGGTAATTACCGGATCCAGCAGTGCCACACAATTAAAAAAAGTGCCCTTTCAGGTTACTGTATTGCGCCGGCAGGAATTGCTTCAAAACTCATCCACTAATATTATAGAAGCCCTGGCAAAAAAGCCAGGCATTGCAACAGTAAGCAGCGGGCCTGCAGTGTCTAAGCCGGTGATACGTGGGCTTGGATACAACAGGGTGCTTACTATCAACGATGGTGTACGCCAGGAAGGACAGCAATGGGGAGATGAGCATGGCATTGAAATAGACGAAGCCAGTGTAAACAAAGTGGAAATATTAAAAGGCCCTGCATCACTCATGTACGGCAGCGATGCTATGGCTGGTGTAATAAATATCATTACCAATGTGCCTGTAGAGGACAACAGTATCCGTGCAAATTTGCTAAGCAATTATCAAAGCAATAATAATTTAAGGTCGGTAAATGTAAATGTAGCTGGCAATGTAAACGGCTTTAACTGGAATGTATACAACACCATTAACGCTGCTGCTGATTACCGGAATAAATATGATGGAAGGGTATTCAATTCAAAGTTCAGACAGCATAATTTTGGCGGCTATGCAGGCTACAATGGGGGCTGGGGCTACAGTCATATCCTGTTTAGCAATTTCAATTTAAATACAGGAATGGTGGAAGGAGAAAGAGATGACGCCGGCGCCTTTATTAAACCGTTGCCAGGCGGAAACAGCGCTGTAGCATCCCGTGAAGATTTTACCAGTACCCTGCCGCAAATACCTTTTCAGCAAATAAGACATTTTAAAATTGCGGCCGACAATTCTTTTAAAGCAGGAAAAAATCGTTTATCCCTCAACGTGGGTTATCAGCAAAACCAACGGCAGGAATTTGGCAATGCGGATGATATGAAAGAGCGTTCTCTTTTTTTTGATTTAAAAACGATTACCTATACCGCTCAACTCCATTTGGCTGAAAAAAAAGGATGGAAAACATCGGTAGGTATTGGCGGCATGCAGCAGCAAAATACAAACAGGGGCGTGGAGCAACTGATACCGGATTATAATTTATTAGATATTGGCAGTTTTGTGTACACACAAAAAACAATGGATAAAATTACCTGGAGTGGCGGTGTGCGTTTCGACAACAGAAGCCTGCATGCAAAGGCGCTGATGGAAGGCGAGGAAGAGAAGGGCGCTGCTTTCAGCAAATCTTTTTCAAATATTTCAGGAAGCGCAGGCATGGCCGCACAGCTAAGCAGGCAGTTTAATTTTAAACTCAATGTGGCAAGAGGTTTCAGGGCGCCGGGTATAGCTGAGCTTTCTTCCAATGGCGCACACGAAGGAACCACCCGCTATGAATATGGCGACAATAATTTAAAAAGCGAAACCAGTACGCAGGCTGATGCAGCGCTTGAATACAATGCAGAACATCTGTCCATCAATGTAGCCGTTTACCGGAACAGTATAAGCAATTTTATTTTTTATCGTAAGCTCCAGTCTGTCAGCGGAGGCGACTCTTTAATTAATACGGACGACAATGTGCTGACGGGTTTTACATTCAGCCAGGGCAATGCTGTATTAAGCGGTATTGAAGCTTCGCTGGATATTCATCCACATCCCCTGGACTGGCTGCACATTGAAAATACTTTTTCATTAACCAACGGAAGATTAAAACAAAGCGGGGTACAAAATATGTACCTGCCCTTTATGCCTGCACCCAGGCTTATAAGTGAACTCCGCTGCAATTTTTCCGCAAAAAAAATAATCACCAACTTTTATGCATCTATAGAAGTGGACAATACATTTCGTCAGCATAAAATTTTTACTGCATACAATACCGAAACCTCCACGCCTGCTTATACCTTACTCAATGCTTCTGCCGGCGCAGATTTTGTTGCTGCTTCAGGAAAAACTTTATTCAGTCTGCATCTTTCTGCTTCCAACCTCACTGATGTAGCTTATCAAAATCATTTGAGTCGTTTAAAATACACCGCTCCCAACGTGGCTACCGGCCGCACCGGCGTGTTTAACATGGGCCGAAACTTTAGTGTCAAATTAAATATCCCACTGCATTTTACAGTAAAAAAATCTTAGCGGTTATTTTTCATCCGCACCTTACGATAGCCTAACAATAAAATAAACATCCGCCGGTCGCTCAATAGTTGATTATTTAAGTGTTTACACTTATCTTGTGTTATACCAATATCCAATATTCCATTATGAACTACAGAAAATCCCTGGGCACTGTTATTTTATTACTTGCCTTTTGTCACTCACTGCATGCACAAAATTTTGACCTCAGTCTTTTGCGGTCTATTAATCAGCATCCATCTGCTTTTAAAGATGCTTATTGCAAAATAAGTTCCGAATCTATAAACCTCATTGGCATTGGTACGCCGCTGTCGCTTTTTGCTGCCGGGATTTTTAAGCATGATAGAAAATTGCAAAAAGATGCCGCCTGTATGGCGGGTGCTTTTATACTATCGGCTGTTGTTACCCGTTCACTTAAGGGCGCCTTCCATCGCAACAGGCCTTTTGTTGATTATAAATTTATTTATAAAAAAGGCTCCGGTGGAGGATACTCATTTCCCTCAGGGCATACCTCTTCCGCATTTTGCACCGCCACTTCTATTACCATTATTTTTCCAAAATGGTATGTGGCAGCACCTGCTTATTTTTGGGCTGCCAGTGTCGGTTATGCCCGAATATATCAGGGTGTGCATTATCCTACAGATGTGCTGGCTGGGGCATTGGTGGGTGCAGGCAGTTCGTGGCTGGCACACAAAGGGCAGCAATGGATAGAAAGAAAATCAACAAAAAATAAAAAACTGCATCCAATGGCATACTTATGATAAAAAAAATTTGTGTCTGCATACTCTTGCTCTTTCCGTTTTTATCCAGCGGCCAAGTGAGCAATGATTCAGCTGCCCGAATCAATAACAACTTTCTTGCAGCTTTCAAAGACAGCGTGGCTCCGGAAAAAAAGCAAAGCATTTCATCCAAAGTTTATTTTGATAAAAAAGGCGATTCATTTTTTTGTAAAAAGCCAAAAACTTTTGATTTTATTACCGGCATGCCTGCCGGCGCAATGGGCTACATAAAGCATTCTTTTAAAAAAAGAAACCTCTATAAGGCAGGGATAGTAGTGGGTGCTACTGCATTGTTGATTGCCTTTGATCAACAGTTATATGATGGCGTGCAAAGTTTTGCCAGGCGAAATGGTATTTCCTCTGAGGATAATTTTTCTCCCTTCTTCCGGGTAAAAATTTTTGGCAAACCAACCAACATTGGCAAATGGCCGCATAATTTTAATACGGCTATATACAATGTAGGCCAGGGCTCCAGCGTAATATGGATGGCTGGCGGATTTTTTATTGCAGGAAAAATAAAAAAAGATAACAGGGCACTGCAAACAGCCAGCCAGTTAGTGGAATCTTTTTTAGCATTGGGTGCAGGCACACAATTGATAAAATACAGCACGGGCAGGGAAACAGCGTTTCAGGCCACCACTGCAGGCGGACGGTGGAGACCCTTTCCGCCGATCGGCGATTTTCAAAATGATAAAACAAAATATGATGCGTTTCCCTCTGGCCACCTGGCCACCTTGGTAAGCGCCATTACCATCATTGCAGAGAATTATCCAAAAGTAAAATGGATACGCCCCGTGGGTTACACGCTTTCAGGACTGCTAAGTTTTGCGATGATGAACAATGGAGTGCATTGGGCCGGCGATTATCCCCTGGGGTTTGCATTGGGGTATGGCTTTGGAAAATTTATTGCCCGTAAAAGTCACCTTCGCCTTAAAACAGGTTTGTAATTTCCCGGAATTTTTTTTACGCCGGGTAGTATGTACTTTTAAATCATGTTAGAAATAAGTATCAATACCCCGGCCTTGCTTTTTCCTGCCATCACCTTACTGATGCTTGCGTATACCAACCGCTTTCTTTCACTGGCTACACTGGTGCGTAAGCTCCACATTGAATATATACGGGGAGAAAAAGAAAAAAATATTTTAAACCAGATAAGAAATATCCGCACACGGCTGAACCTGATACGCTACATGCAGAGCTTTGGCGTGCTGAGTTTTTTATGTTGTGTATTGTGTATGTATGCCATCTTTCGGGGCTGGATGATACCGGCACACTGGATATTTGCAGCCAGCCTTATTTTTTTATTATTTTCGATTGTGCTTTCTCTTATCGAAATAAACAAAAGCACTAAAGCCATCGAACTGGAGTTGAGTGATATTGAGGAACTTTCAGGCGCTAATATCTTTAAAGATATTTTTAAAAAGGATGATGAATGAAAATTGGAATAGGCCGTACAGTAAATGATATTGATATTTTCACTTAGAAAGGCTAAAAAAAAATTGGACTCAATAGAAATTGAGTCCGCTTTTAATTCCAATATCCTATGAAAATCCGAAATGAATATTTCAAATTGCAGGCCAATTTGATTTCCTCTATTAAAACACAGTAGCTGTGCAATGAATTACACAGTTGTAGAAAAACAGAGGGAATTAATTCTACCAGAAATATCACCGTATATACACTAACAGGCAATTTACGTATTGGGGTACTTTCCAGCGATTCTACCAATTGCCTGCACACAGCCATTAAATATGTACTTTATTGAAATGTCCTGTCCCGGTAGGGCTAAATAAAATGAATCGCAACCACCTGCTGCCAGGTTAGAGGCAAAACGGTCTACCTGTATATTGAAATAAAGGGTATTGATGGATACATACAAATCTATACGCAGGCAGGCAGCAGCAGAAACGTAGAAAAATACCAGCCTATAAAGTAAGGCGGTTAATAAATGTATTTAGCAAAATATATAAGCTGTTTTTGCAGTGTGTTTATTTCAGGTTGTGATATACTTTCTGTACATCTTCATCCTGCTCCAGTTTATCTACCAGTTTTAAAACATCCTGTGCAGCTTCTTCGCTCAGCTCCACGGTATTTTGTGGAATACGGGTAAGCTCTGCCGTCAGCACTTCAATCTTTTTTTCTTCCAGCGCTTTGGCCATGTGGCCAAATTCGTTGTATGCAGTTCGGATGATGATATTGCCTTCGCTGTCTTCACCAATTTCTTCCAGCCCGTAATCAATCAGGTCAAGCTCCAGTTCTTCTACAGGCAGGCCGGTATTTTTTATTTTAAATTCGCCCATGCGGTTAAAGGTAAATGCCACACTGCCGCTGGTGCCCAGCGAGCCGCCACCTTTGGTAAAGTGCATACGTACATTGGCTACTGTACGGGTGGGATTGTCCGTAGCCGTTTCTACCAGTATTGCAATACCATGGGGTGCATATCCCTCATACAAAATTTCATCATAGTTTATCATTTCTTTTCCCATCGCCCGCTTGATAGCCGCTTCCACCCTGTCTTTGGGCATACCCACACTCCGGGCATTCTGATAGCAGCGCCGCAGGGCTGCATTGGCATTGGGATCGGGGCCGCCCGTCTTTACCGCAATGGCAATTTCTTTTCCGATACGGGTAAAATTTTTGGCCATCTTATCCCACCGGGCAAACATGGCACTCTTTCTTACTTCAAATATCCTTCCCATTCGTTTATATATTAGTTTGTGTATTTTAAAACCCGTAACCCGTAACCCGTAACCCATAACACCGACGGACGCAAATGTATGAAAAATGAATTTTTAGTATGTGCTGGATTATTTGCTAATTTAGTTGGATGGGTATGCCTTTATTATCAGTGAACAATTTATCCGTTGACTTTAATACAGCAGAAGGGTTGGTAGCCGCTGTAAACAATGTTTCTTTTACCCTCAATCAAAATGAGATCTTGGCCATTGCGGGTGAAAGCGGAAGTGGCAAATCGGTTACCTCCCTTGCGTTGATGCAGCTGTTGCCCAAGACGGCAAACGTAAAAGGGTCATTGATGTTTGCAGCAAACGCTCAGCCAGCAGTTGACCTGTTGCAGCAAAGCAAAAGAT